>JBEKDQ010000116.1:0-7517 GCA_050014275.1 Desulfobaccales bacterium
TGGCCCGGCCCCCGGCGATTACCAGGACCAGGTTCTCCAGTAAAAACGAGGCGGCGATGGCGGAGATCAGCAAAGAGATGCGGGGGGCCCGGCGCAGGGGCCGGTAAGCGCCCCGCTCCAGCAGCACTCCCAGGAGGCCGGTTGCCGCGATGGCCAGGGCGAAGGCCGCGGGCCAGGGCCAGCCGAAGATCCCCACCCCCATGATCGCCGCGTAGGCGGACACCATCAGCAGGTCCCCGTGGGCGAAATTGATGAGGCGCAGGATGCCATAGACCAGAGTGTAACCGATGGCGATCAGGGCATAGAGGCTGCCCAGAGATAGGCCGTTGATCAGTTGCTGCAGGAAGGTGATTAAATCCACAGCGGCATTATACTAAAAATTCAGAGGAGTTGGCCAGGAGAGCCTTGGCCCCAGTAGTGTCCGGCTCACAAAATTGCAAGGGGAAGATTACACTATCTGGCAATTAAACTCTAGGCCATTGTAATTTCAACGATATCAACAGATTATATCGATGCTCACTAAATCCCCTCTCCCCCGCCGTAGGGGCGGGGTTTCCCCGCCCGGGCAAACCCACAGGCCAGAGGCCTGTGCCACTGAGACGCCGCCCCTACCGGCGAGGGGACGACACTGGGTGGGGGTGATATTTGGTCTGTTAAATCCAAACGTTATCACCATACCCCCAACCCCCTCCCCTCTCAGGGAGGGGGAGTTTTGGGGCCAAGAGATATTAAAGATATTCTCGAGACACGATACTGGTGGGCATACCTAAGTTCAAAAAAATCCCTACTGCCTGCCTCATGGCAAAAACTTTGCCGGACACTACTGCCCTGGCCCGGGTTCATTTAGGGTGACTTTATCCCGGGGTGAAGGCGGCCTTAGTCTCTCGCTTAAGCTCTGCATGATCACGTAGAAAACCGGCACAAAGGGAATGGCCAGGAAGGTGGAGGATAACATGCCACCGAAGACCACGGTGCCGATGGCCCGCTGGCTGGCCGCTCCGGCGCCACTGGCATACAGTAAAGGCGTTACCCCCAGGATGAAGGCAAACGAGGTCATGATGATGGGGCGGAAGCGGCGCCGCGTCGCCTCCACCGCGGCTTCGGTGATGGACCGGCCCTCAGCGTGCAGGTCCCGGGCGAATTCCACGATGAGGATGGCGTTCTTGCTGGCCAGGGCAATCATCAGCACGAGCCCCACCTGGGTGTAGAGATCGGTTTCCATGCCCCGGATAATCAGAGCCAGGAGCACCCCCACCATGGCCACGGGCACCACCAGGATAACCGCCGCGGGGCTGGTCCAGCTTTCATACAACGCGGCCAGCACCATGAACACCAGGGTTATGGAGAGGCCATAGATGAAATAGGCCTGGAGACCGATCTGCTTCTCCTGATAGGCCGTGGCCGTCCAGTCATAGGCCATGCCCTGGGGCAGGTTATTTGCCGCCACCTGCTCCATCAGGTTCAGGGCTTGCCCGGAACTAAACCCCGGCGCGGCGATTCCGATGATCGGGGCAGCAGGATAAAGATTATACCGGGTGACCAGTTCGGATCCCAGGGTATGGTTGACGCTCATGAAGGTGGCCAGGGGCACCATTTCCTCCCGGGTGTTGCGCACGTAGAGGTTGTTAATGTCATCGGAATGCAGACGATAGGGCGCGTCGGCCTGGACATAAACCTGGAAAACCTGATTGAATTTATTAAAGAGATTGACGTAAGTGGAGCCGAGATAAGCCTCCAGGGTCCCGAACACATTGGCCAGGGGGACTTGCAGCGACTGGGCCTTGGTCCGGTCAATATCCAGGTAGAGCTGGGGGCTGCGGGCGCTAAAAGTAGTGTTCAAGTTACGCAAACCGGACTGGGAGCCCGCGGCTTGAATAACTTCCGTGACGGTTTTCTGGAGTGCCGCCAGGCCGCGGCTCCGCCGGTCTTCCACCATCATCTGGAAGCCGCCCGATTGGCCCAGTCCCCGGATGGGCGGCGGCACGATGACAAAAATCACTGCATCAGCCACCTTGCCCACCTCCGCACGGAGATTGGCCAGAATATTATCCTGGCTCAGGGCGGCGCCACGTTTGCTCCAATCATCATAAACAATGAAGGTGGTGCTGATGTTGGACACGTTGGCGGCATCCAGAGCGGAATAGCCGCCGAAGGTTACCCAGGCGGTAATGCCTTTGGTCTTCTGGAGGATACCGCTGAGCTGGCTCACCACGGCTCGAACTCGGGGCTGGGACGCGCCCTCAGGAAGCTTGGAAAGAACTATGGCATAACCCTGGTCGTCGGTGGGGAGGAAACCGGTGGGATGCCGCATGAAACCCCAGCCGGTTATGGCAATAATAACTATAAAAACCAGGAGCGTGAGCCGGGGGCGGTGCACCATGCGGGCCACCAGGCCCACATATGTCTGCTCTACGGCCTGATAAACCCTATTGAAGCCCCGGAAGAACAGGTTGCGTTTGCCCTTTTGGACGGGACGGAGCCAAAGGGCGCACTGGGCCGGTTTGAGAGTAAGGGCGTTTAGGCCGCTGATGATGGAGGTGGCTGCGATCACCAAGGCGAATTGCCGGAAGAGCTGGCCAGTGATGCCGGGCAGAAAGGCAGCCGGCAGGAATACCGCAGTGAGGACCAGGGTAATGCCCACCACCGGCCCGGTAATCTCCTCCATGGCTTTGATAGTCGCCTCTTTGGGCGGGAGTCCCTGCTCGATATGGTAGGCGGAGTTCTCCACGATGACGATGGCATCATCGACCACGATGCCGATGGCCAGGATCAGGGCGAACAGGGTCATCAGGTTGATGCTGAAGCCCAGGGCCATCATGGCCGCAAAGGCGCCGATGATGGTTACCGGCACCGTGGTCGCCGGGACCAGGGTGGCCCGCCACTCTTGCAGAAACACCATGATCACGATAAGTACCAGGAAGAGGGCAATAAATAGGGTTTTATAGACATCCCGAATGGTGGCTTTCACAAAAGCAGAGGTGTCATAATGGCTCTCCCAGGTCATGTCCGGCGGGAAGTCTTTGCTCATTTCCGCCATGGCTTGTTTAATCTCTTTGGCGACGGACAGGGCATTGGCCCCGGGCAAAAGAAAGATGGGAATGTCTGCGGAGGGATGGCCATTGACCTCGGCAAAACCGCTGTAGGTCTGTTGGCTCAGCTCTACCCGGGCGACGTCCTTGATGCGCACAATTTGAGCCGCTTCGGGGCCCCTGGGGCTCTTGATGATGATGTTTTCGAATTGCGATACGTCGGACAGGCGGCCCAGGGCGTTGACGGTGAATTGGAAGACTTGACCCGGCGGCACCGGCGGGCCGCCCATCTGTCCGGCCACCACCTGCACGTTCTGGCCCTGGATGGCGGTCACCACGTCCAGCGTCGTCAAACTGTAATCCCAGAGTTTCTGGGGATCCAGCCAAACCCGCATGCTGTAAGCGCCGGCCCCTTTGACAATAACCTGGCCGACCCCGGGGAGACGGGCCAGGGGATTTTCCAGATTAATGACTGCGTAATTGGAGAGAAAGACATCATCGTAGCGATCGCCTTTGGAGGCAATGCTGACCACCAGGATAATATCGGTGGAGACCTTCCTTACCGTGATGCCCTGGTTGGCGACGCCCGCGGGCAACTGTGCCGAGGCGCTGTTCACATAGTTTTGCACCAGGGCCAGAGAAGTATTGAGGTCGGTTCCCACGTTAAAGGTGACGGTTAAGGTGTAGCTGCCATCGCTGGCGCTGGTGGAAGACATATAGAGGGCGCCCTCCACCCCGTTGACCGCCTGCTCTATGGGAACTCCCACGGTTGCCGCCACCACTTCGGCGCTGGCCCCGGGATAGCGGGTGCTCACCTGGATGGTGGGCGGCACAATGGGAGGGTATTGCGACACCGGCAAAAGATAAAAGCACACCAGTCCCAAAATGATGGTGACAATGGCGATAACGTTGGCGAAAATTGGCCTGTTGATAAAGAATTCAGAGATCATGGGGCGGCTTTCTCTGGCTGGGCAACGGTGGGCTTGGGGGCGGTTTGAACCGCACCTTCCGGCATGGGCTTCCGGACGGGGTTCACATGCCTCCCGGGAAAGGCCCGCATTTGCCCTTCGATAATGACCCAGTCGTCCCCGGTCAAACCTTCCTCGATGACCCGGCCGCCGTCCACCCGCAATCCCAGTTTGACCGGTCGCTGCTGCACCATATTTTGCTCATCGACTAACAGGAGATAGGGGCCCAACTGGTCGTAGCCGAGGGCGACCTCCGGCACCACCAGTTCGGTTTTCTCCGTCCCTACGAGATACTGCACCCGAGCGAAAGACCCCGGCAGGATTTTGCCGTCCGGATTGGGGAAGATGCCGCGCAGCAGCAGGGTGCCGGTGGTGGGAGTGAGGCTGATGGCCGCGAAATCAAAGTATCCCTTATGGGGATAGCCCGTTTCATCGGCCAGGCCGAGAGACAGCGGTATCTTGAGATTTTGGGCTTGCGCTGGCGCTCGGTCGTTCACGGTCGTGACCCGCAGCAGATCCCGCTCGTTCATGGGGAAGTAAACATAAAAGGGGTCAATCTGATTGACCGACGCCAGGAGAGTGAATTCTCCGGCGCCCACCAGGTTGCCAACATCCACCAGGTGCCGCCCGATGCGGCCATCGAAGGGGGCCGTCACCTGGGTATAGTCCAGATTAAGCTGGGCCAGGCTCTGAGCCGCCTGGGCGGCCAGCATCCCGGCCCGAAAGGCGTCTCGTTGGTACGTCCAGTTGTCCAGATCCAACTGGGCGGCAGCTTTTTGCTTTACTAATGTGGTATAGCGGGCGGTTTCGATGACCGCGTGATCATAATTGGCTTTCTGCTGTAAAACTTGCGCTTTCGCCTGCTCCAACAGATCTTGATAGGTGTTTTGCTGAATCACGAAGAGCAACTGGCCCTTTTTCACCATATCGCCGTCTTTAAAAAGGATTTTTTCTAAATACCCCTGGACCCGGGCCTTGAGTTGCACCGTATTGATCGCCTCGGTGTTGCCGGTGAAGGTCAGGTAATCCGCTACCGGCTGGTGGCTGGGATGAGCTACCGTGACTCGGGGCGGCGGCGGCGGGGCATAGACATTTCCTTCGCCGCAAGCGAAGATGGTCATGGCCAGCATGCCGCCCAGCACGGCCCAACCCACAGGTTTACCCATCATGAATGACCTTGGTCGATTAGCTGCCATATGACGATCTCTCCATAACGATGCCCAGCCTTGCCCAGTGTGATTTTTCATAATTGCTATGACATTTCAAACTACGGTTTTTTAACCCCCCTTTGAAAACGGGAGGCAGGGGCAGTAGTGTCCGGCAACAAAATTGCATGGAGAAGATTGCACTATCGCGCTGTTGAACTTTAAGACCATTGTAATTTCAGCGATATCAGCATATTATACCGATTCAACTTAATCCCCTCTCCCCTCGCAGGGGAGAGGGAAACACCTTGTAAATTCCATGAATTGATTGGCTAGTGGGTATGTCTAAATTCAAACAATTCTCTAATGCCTGCCTCATAGCAAAAACCTTGCCGGACACTACTGGGGCAGGGGAGATTTAAAATAACCTCCTGAAATCCTCCTAAATCCCCTTTTCCAAAGGGGGACTTTAATACCCTTGGAACTCAGGTTTTCATTTGATTTAATGCCATACTATTACGAAGCACAACACTAGTTTACCTTTTTACCAATCGGGCGCCCGGATGAGTCTCTTTTGACGTTCCTCTTCCGGCGTCGGCGGCGGCTGGCTTGCCGGGGTGAGCAACTTGCCCCAGTTGGTGCGCTTCTCCATTTCCTTCCGGATCGCAACCGGCACAAAATCCTGGCCTTCCCTGATTTGCCAACCCCCGCCCAGGGACCGGTATACTCCCACCAGATACATGGAGATGTTTCCCGTGGCGCTGGCCAGACTATCCTCCGCACTCAAAAGCGCCTGCTGCGCGGTCAGGACGGTGGTGAAGTCGGTAATCCCTTCCCGGTATTGAATTAAAGCCAGGTTTAGAGAACTCTGGGCGGCCACGACGCTCTCTTGCAGAGAGGCGGCCTGTTCCTGGGTGCGCAGGAACCCCGTCAGATTATCCTCGACATCCTGTTGGGCGCTGAGTACGGTGTTCTGGTAAGTTACGAGCAGCGCCTGGAACTGGGCGTCCTGGAACCGGACATTGTTGGTAATTTGCCCATAGTTAAAGATATTCCACGTTAAGGATGGGCCCATGGAGCCGTCGCGGTTTCGCCAGTTGAACATGCCGGCCAGGTAAGATTTCCCCACGTCACTGGCCAGGAACCCAAAATTTCCTAACAAAGACAGCGCCGGGTAGAGTTCGGCCTTAGCCACGCCGATTTGGGCACATTGGGCCATGGCATTGTATTCCGCGGCGCGAATATCCGGCCGCCGGCGCATCAAATCCACGGGGATACCAACCACCACCCGGGCGGGCGGCGCCGGGATCTCCGCCTCTTTGCCTTGCAGTTGCTTGGTCAGGAGACTGGGCGGCATGCCTTCCAGGACACAAAGCGCATCTGTAGTTTGGCGCAATTGGATTTTCAGGGGTGGGATCGTCGCCTCGGTGCCGGTCAGGATAGTCTTGGCCTGGTCCACATCTCGCTCGGTGGTAGTTCCCCCGGCAAATCGCGCCTCTGCGATCTCCAGGCTTTCCCGCTGGGTCTCGACGTTGCGGTAAGCAATATTCAACCGTCTTTCCAGGGTCCTGATGACGATGTAAAAATTCGCCACGCTGGCGGTGAGACTCACCAGGCTGCTGTCATAATCGGCTATGCTGGCCAGCAAACCCGCATCCGCGGACTCGATGGCCCGCCGATATTTGCCCCAAAAATCGATTTCCCAACTGGCCGTCAAGCCTATTTGGGATTCAGCATAACTGATGCCGCCGAAAGACGATGAAGCAGCGGATACACCTATTAAAGGGGTCCCGGCGCTCACGCGCTCCTTTTGGTACGAGCCGGTGGCTTGTTGGGTTTGAGGATAAAGTTGTCCCGTGGCAATGCCCAGTTGGGCTCGGGCCGCCAGCACCCGCACGCCGGCAACCTGCAGGTTCAGGTTTTCCCGGTAGGCGGTCTCGATGAGCCGGTCCAGGGTGGGGTCGTTGAAGGCCTTCCACCAAGTCCGGTAGTCCTGGTAGCCGTTTTGCAGCCGGGGGTCTTTGGTTTCTAACCAATTTTGATTCACCTCAACCGGCGGCCGCTGATAATCCGGGCCCACCTTGGTGCAGCCGCTCACCAGACCGACCACCAGGACCATAGCCCCAAAGACTCGCACTATTCTCCGAAAGATGAGCGACGTCGGCATCGTCTCCTTGGGCCTCCACCTCAGTGCAGCCGGTTCCGCGCCGCCAGGGACGGCGGCGCTACACTTTCATGATTTACGGGTGAGCTGAAGTCTCATGAGCGACTGCTTCGAAAAGTTCCTCATGCGGCTTCCAGGGTTACTTGGTAGCCGAGGTCTGCTCCGAAAAGTTGTGAAGAATTTGGTGGCACAGGCGTCCCTCGAAACAAAC
>JBEKDQ010000117.1:0-7513 GCA_050014275.1 Desulfobaccales bacterium
TGAGCCACACTTTCAATGTCCATGCGGCCCTTTTCCGTGAGATCCCTCGCCGCATCTTCTTCCTCTCTCTTGGCTTCGGCATGCTGCACCAGATAAAGAAGCATGGTAAACCTCCTCAGGTTTTCTTATCAGTAAGATAATAACTTTGCCCCCGGAGTCCACTGGCCGCCGCTTAATTGATATCTGGGATATATTTGCAGGTTTTCCCACCACACCGATAAGTGCGGCTTTTGGCAAGATATGCGCGGCCAGTGAAGTTTCCCTATACATTAATCAAGGAGGCCTTTTAGAAAAGAGGTTTAAGTCCGGAATTGTGGGGGTGCGGGGGTGCAATTCCTCTTCGCTTTGGGGTAAGCTCTTGATAAATTAGTTATTTTGCTATTTTTAAAAAAAAAGACTATCTCTTGATAATCTATATTAATAAGATATATATAAACGGTGATGTAGTACCCGGTATTCTTCACGCGGTTCATGCCGGGATGGATGATCAACATCGCGCTGGTGGTGCACTCCGACGAGGCGTTGCTGGCGGCAGGATTCATTTTCACATTCCACTTCTTCAACACGCATTTCCGGCTGAAGAAATTCCCGATGGACACCGTGATCTTCTCCGGTCGCATCTCGAAGACAGAAATGCTTCATGAGCGCGAGCGCTGGTACAACCGGTTCGTTGCGGAAAACCGGCTGGAAGATTATCGGGTCGAGGATGAATGGAAGAAGTGGAAGAACATTCACCGTTCGTTCGGCTATGTGTTCTTCGGCCTCGGATTGATTTTGTTGGCACTGATCGTGTACGCGATGACGTCGCGGTTAAACACTCACGAACCGACGACTCCCCCGGCTATCACTCAACCCGCCGTGCGGGGAGGCAAACCGTGAAAACGCTGCTGCGAGCGGCTGGTTTATTGGCGCTATTGCTGATGGCTGCCGGTACGGCTCGCGCGTTAGACAACTCGGATTGTTTCGCCTGTCACAGCGTCAAGGAACTGACTAAGACCGACAAGGCCGGCAAGGTGGTATCGCTGTTTGTGGATGAGAAGGAATACGGGGCGTCCATCCACGGCAAGAATCTCTGCACCAGTTGCCATGCCGACATCACCCAGGTGCCGCATCCGGAAGGTTACACGCATAAGCCGGTGGCTTGCAGCGCCTGTCACCGGGTGGAGACGGCCATTTACCTGAAAAGCGACCACGGTCTGGCGGTCGCCAAGGGCGAATCCGAAGCCGCCTCATGCAAGGATTGCCACGGACACTGGCATACGTTGTTGAACTCCCGGAACCCGCTGTCGCCGGTCTACCGCGCGAACATTCCGCAGACCTGCGGTCGTTGCCATGGCAATACCGCGGAGATGGAGAAGTTCAATCTCAATCAGCGCGCGCCAGTCGCGACGTACGACCGCAGCGTGCACGGCGTGGCGTTGGAGAAACGCGGTATCACGCAGGCGGCGGTCTGCACGGATTGTCACGGGTCGCACGATCTGCACAAGTCCACCAACCCGGCCTCGAAGCTTTACTGGCAGAACATTCCCGGCACGTGCGGCAAGTGTCACGAAAACGTCAAGAACACCTACCAGCGCAGCGTGCACGGCAAGGCGGTTGCCAGAGGCATTCGGGACGCCCCGGTTTGCACGGATTGTCACGGCGAACACACGATTCAGGCTGTCAAAGAAGCCAGTTCCAAAGTTTCTCCTGCGCATATTCCGGAGACGTGCGGGCAGTGTCACGGCTCGGAACGCATCGCCAGCCGGTACCAGTTGTCGTCGAAGGTCGTGGAGACGTACATGGAGAGTTTTCATGGTCTGGCGGAGCAGTTTGGCGGATTGACGGTGGCCAACTGCGCGTCGTGCCACGGATTTCATGATGTGTTGCCGCCGAGCGATCCGCTGTCGTCGGTGAACCAGAAGAACCTGCCGCAGACCTGCGGCAAGTGTCATGCCGGTATCGGCACACGACTCGCGAAAGGTGAGATCAAGGTTCACAACCTGCCGGGCGCCGAGAAGGGCAAGCCGTGGCTGGTGAACTTTATTTCTCTATTTTATATCGTCATCATCGTGCTGACGATTGGCGGCATGTTGGCGTTCACCGGGTTGGACTACATCGCCAAGACGCGGGCGCACATCCGGAAAGTCCAGGAGTCGGTTCACAGCGAAGTGCGCATGACCAAGTGGGTCCGGTACCAACACCTGAGCCTGACGATCCTGTTCATCACACTCGTGTATACCGGCTTCGTCCACGCGTATCCCGAGGCGTTTTTCAGTTGGCCATTCAAGCTGCTGGAAAATGGCGGCTACATTCGCGGCATGATCCACCGCATCGCGGGCTGGGCGTTTACCGGGCTGTTTTTCGTCCATCTGGTCGCGCTGTTCTGCACGCCGCGCGGACACGCTTACGTCAAAGAACACTGGTTCCGGTTCCACGACATGAAAGACGGCGTCGGCCAACTGCTTTACAACATCGGCCTGACCAAGACCCCGCCACCGACACGCCGTTGGAACTACGCCGAGAAGGCCGAGTATTGGGCGCTGATGTGGGGATCGTTCGTCATGATCGTCACCGGCGCGATGCTGATCTTCACCGAAACCGTCCTGCGCATGTTGCCGAAGATCTGGCACGACGTGGCTCAAGTCATCCATTTCTACGAAGCCATGCTGGCCACGCTGGCCATCGTCGTCTGGCATTTCTACTGGGTCATCTTCGACCCGAACGTATACCCGATGAACCCGGCCTGGCTCATTGGCAAGAGACCGGCCCACGGCGAACCCGAGAAGGAACCCGGAGCCGCTGATGAAAATATCAAGACCGAGTAACACCGTCCTCCTTGCCTTTTTGCTCGCCGGCACTCCTTTGCTGCTGGCGGAAGAAGACAAGACGTCTGACCGCTGCGGCGTCTGCCACGAATAAGAAACCAGAGACTGGGAAGCCGCAAAGCACGCCCGAAGGTCCAGCCCGGAGGGTATTAAAACCTCCAGTGGAACCAAGAGGAAAAGTAAAGGGCCGAGCGTTAAGGGATCATAGGCCCGGCCATAGGCCCTGCAACCTTTTTTACCTTGCGTCCTATCGGTGACCGCCGCCGACCACTAAATAACCAACGCCCACATGGGGGGATGCGCCAACCCCGCTGATCGCCCCCGTACCATGCGCTATAGTTTAATTTCCCCTCTTTCGGGCCCAAAAGCGAAACCGGGGGATACCACCCACGTCCCCCCTGCCTTGCAGGCGCCGTGTGGAAATTTTTTCAAAATTTAATTCCCGGAAAATCGAAGTACCCCCGGCTATGGAACCATGCCCTAAAATTTCATCTATGAAATCTGACCAGGTGGTATTGTCATGGCAAGGCGATTTCTGGTCTTTTCGGCGGGGCCCATTACCAAAACCCTGGCCCACGCATGGACTTCCGCAAGGTTCCGGTATAGTTGATTTCTGCTATCAATCAATTCATTACAGGCTGAAAATCATATTTTGATATTCCTTACATAGCTGTCTATTCTCTAAAGGGGTTGTAAGCCGTAGGACTGACCGATACCGGCAACCGCCTTTACCCTGCCTGATTGCGGGGAAACCTCTTTCCGCAATTTTCCTGCCAAGGACCACTTTTTCCAAAGGTAATCTTGAGGGAATCCTGGTCTTTGAGGATGCTCTCAATTCTTAAATTCCGTCTGCCGATATTTTTTCCCAAGCACCGGGGGGAGCGGAGAGGCCCCTACCGCAATTACCTTGACCTTTCCGGAAGTTATGACATAAATAGAAGAGGCTGGATACATCATCTAAAATGGCTGCCAGGACTGGACCCGTCGCCGGACAGGTGCTTGCGCCCGTGCCTTTGCTAGTGGCCGGCTGCCTGCCTTTCTGGGCCGGCAGCCTGCTCTCCGAGGTTTCGGGATATCCCCTGCGCCCCGGGGTGTTGCTGGCCGGCACCCTGGGGGTGGTGGCTCTGGTCCTGGCCGCCTTCGCCTCCCGGGAGAGCTTTGCCCCCGGGGCCGGGCGCTATCCTGCCTGGCGGCTGGACCTTTTCCAGTGGCCCCAGGGCCTGGCCTATGCCTGCCTGGGGACGGCGGCCCTGTTGGGGCTGGTCCTGCAGTTCTACTACCGTACCGGTGACCTGACCATCCCCCTGGGAGCCTTGGGGATTTTAGGAGGTTATTTTTCCTTTGCCCGGCCCCTCTGCTGGTACCGGCGGGGTCTGGGGGAAGTCTCTGGCGCCCTGTGCTTCGGGCTGCTGCCGGTGGCCACCGGGTTTTATCTGCAATGCGGCCACCTGGTGACCGAGGTGCTGCTGTATGGCCTGCCCCTCACCTGGGCCGGATTTAATCTTTTTCTCGTTTACGGCTTCCCTGACATAAAAGACGAAAAAGACCAAAAAGACCAAAAAAACCAAAAAGCTCCCCAGGGGGAGGCCGCGGCGGCCCCCGGCCTGGCGGCCCGCCTGGGGCCAGTGCCGGCGGCCTTGCTCTACACCGCCGGCAACCTGCTGGTCATCCTGGGGCTGCTGGCCATTTTCTTCTTCCCGGCCTCGCCCCTGCCCTGGCGGGCCGGACTTTGGCCCTTACTGTTCCTGGCGGCGGTCAACCAGGAGATGCTCAAACGGCGGGCTTACCAGGAAGAGAGCCGGCTGCGGTGGTTGTGTCGCCTCAGCCTGGCCTTGCACCTGGGGATGGGTGCGGTCTTTAACCTGATGTTGTGGCAGCGGCTGTAATAAAAAGACAGTTTTTCGGTTTCCGGTTTCCGGTTTTCAGTTGGGGAGGGTGCGCCGGGGAAAAGCCTGACGCTACCGAGCTAGAGGCCGGATTTGGCGCGTGAGAAGACCTTAAAGGCGGCGGGCACGGAGGCCCGCCCCACCGAGTGAGATGATGGGTGATCGGCGGAGAACCAGGGGCTCTCATCGGGGGCGCAGGCTGTTGGCCATTTGCCTCATCCTGGCACTGATCCCTGCCTGCAGTCCGGCCCAGGTTTATATCCCCCTGGCCTACGCCTTCACCGGCATGTGCGTCGCCCTCCTGATGTCGCCGACCCTCACCGCCGCGATGGTGGGTTTGGTGGTGGGCGGCCTCCTGGGCGCCGCGGTCTATAACAATTCTCTCAAGCACCAGATTCAGGACCGACAACGGGGTGAGCCGGGGCCACTCCCGGGAACCGGGATCGGGAAACATCCCAGTGGTGTCATGCAAAAATAAGGGTGGCATGAGCTGCCTTTACCCGCCTTTTCTAAAGGGGCGGTCGCTAATGAGCCCTTGGCTCACCCCTAAATCATAAAAATGTGGCGCCGCCGCCCCCGGCGGCGCGGGAACCGGCTACCCTAGGGTGAGTAGCCCGAATACTCAGGAACATTTCCAAGCAGTAATTCATGAGCCCTTAGCTCACCAGAAACGGTGAAAATTTTGCAACTTTTTGGAAAAGCCGTTCATGGGCCTTTGGCCCACCCCTATATGAGAAGACCGGTGGGGCGGGAGTCTCGCCCGCCACTCAGTGAGCACAGGCGAGACGCCTGTGCCACCAATTCTTCACAATTTTTCAAGGCAGTCGCTCATGAGCCTTCAGCTCACCCATAAATCATGAAAATGTAGCGCCGCCGCCCTCGGCGGCGTGGGAACCGGCTACCAGAGAGTGGGTATCCCACAAACTCAGGAACTTTTCGGAGCAGAGGAGATTAACCCTATATGAGAAGACCGGTGGGGCGGGAGTCTCGCCCGCCACTCAGTGAGCACAGGCGAGACGCCTGTGCCACCAATTCTTCACAATTTTTCAAGGCAGTCGCTCATGAGCCTTCAGCTCACCCATAAATCATGAAAATGTAGCGCCGCCGCCCTCGGCGGCGTGGGAACCGGCTACCGGGGGGGTGGGTATCCACATTATCGAAACTTTTCCAGGAGACCTATAGGGGCGGCCTGCGGCCGCCAAAATTCGGCGGGCACAGCCCGCCCTATGAGTTCGACACAGGCTGGAAGCCTATGCCACTAAAGACGCTTTTATAGAAAGCTTTATCCTGCGCCGCACAGGCGAGACGCCTGTGCCACCAAATTTTTCACAACTTTTCGGAGCAGACCTCGGCTACCAAGTAACCCTGGAAGCCGCATGAGGAACTTTTCGAAGCAGTCGCTCATGAGCCTTCAGCTCACAGAGGAGATTATGGAGACCTTTTGGAAAGTCCTCCAAAGTCCCCTTTTCCAATGGGACGTTAAGCACCCCCAATAATTAATGATTCTCTGAATTAGTGAGCACTGACTTTTGCCTCTAAACACCAAGTGGACCGATTCCCAAATGAAACCAAATATCCATAAAGAACCAGGTGGAGGCCCGGAGGGTCCCCTGGCCGTGGTGTTGCAGGCCCTGCGTCTCGCGGCGGAGCCCCTCTCGGGGGAGGTCCTGGCGGCGCGGCTGGGTTTAAGCCGGGCCGCGGTATGGAAGCGCATAAACCGCCTCAAGGCCCGGGGTTATGCCATCGCAGGCTCCCCCCGCCGGGGCTACCGCCTGCTGGCGGCCACCGACAAGTTACTGCCGGAAGAGATTCTCCTGGGGCTTAAGGCCAGGCGCCTGTGCGGACCGGTGCACCATTTCGAAGAGGTAGCCTCCACCAACGATCTGGCCAAGGAATTGGCGGCCCGGGGTGCCCCGGAAGGCACCCTGGTGGTGGCAGAAGCCCAAAGCCGGGGGCGGGGCCGCCTGGGCCGCCAGTGGCATTCCCCTCCGGGGACAGGGCTCTACGTCTCCTTGCTCCTCAGACCGCCGCTGCCGCCCACAGAGATGCCCCAGATCACCCTGACTACCGCGGTGGCGGTGGCCCGGGCCCTGAAACGGGTCACCGGGGTGGTCCCGGGCATCAAATGGCCCAATGACCTGCTGCTGGCCGGCAAGAAACTGGGGGGCATTCTCACGGAGATGGAGACCGAAAGCGAGCAGATCCGGCACCTGGTGGTGGGCCTGGGGCTTAATGTCGGCAACCGGGCCTTTCCGGAAGAGCTGGCCGCTATGGCCACTTCCCTGGCCCTGGGCCTCGGGCGGCCCTTACAAAAAAGTTACCGGCTGGCAATCCTCAAGGCCTGGCTAGAGGAGTTTGAAGATCTTTACGAACGCTTTTTGGCCCGGGAGTTTACCGGGATTCTTGAGGAATGGCGCAGCCTGACGGTGACCCTGGGGCAGCGAGTCACGGTGCGCCAGGGTCCGCTGGCCATCCGCGGCCTGGCCCTGGAGGTGGCCCCGGATGGGGCCCTGCTGCTGGAGACGGATTCGGGGGAAGTGGTCCGGGTGACCTCCGGGGAGATCACAGACTAACCGGCTAGCCTCTGCCCCCGGCCCTCCCCCCTGGGCGGAGCGGAAATAATACCAAAAGGGGGCGGCTCTCAGACCTGCCCCCGCCTCTCGGAAGCCGCCGTTAAGTGGACGGCCTCTATTCCTTCTTCTTCTCCTTAAGTTCTTCGACCTCGGACTTCAAGCGTTCCACTTCCGCTTTATATTGCTCCACTTCGGCCTCGCCCATCTTGGGAGGCTCGTAAGCCGGGGTCTCGCCCTTCTTGAAAAA
>JBEKDQ010000118.1:0-7492 GCA_050014275.1 Desulfobaccales bacterium
GTTCGCAGGAAAGTCCGGGTCGTGCTTCTTGCGGGTGAAGCGCTCTTCCTGGGCCGCGGCGACGATCTGGCCGTCCACCAGGATGGCGGCGGCGCTGTCGTGGTAAAAGGCGGAAAGCCCTAGAATGGCGGCGGGCAAGGATAAAATCCCCGTTAAAAGATGGTATAGATAAAGGGAGCGATAGCCGAACCGCTGGCAAAGATCATCAGCGCCCCGAAGAACAGCAGGGTCAGGATGATGGGCAGCAGCCAGAATTTTTTCCGAACCTTTAAAAAGCCCCACAAATCACGAAAAAAATCCATAAATTTCTCCTCTTTCGCATATCCTTCGCTCCCAAGCGCCGCCTGGGATCTCATCGGCAAAATAACCTTCAGATGTGCCATAGTTAATAAGGATTCATCAAGTCCCGTTTCTGGATCGCCCCCTGGCGCTCCACGAACACCGAGTTGCTTCCTTTCTTCCATTTCCCAAGTTGAAGGGAGTCAGTCCCCAGCCATCGCCGGATCAAGCCGATGGGGGTGACCACCAGAAAGAAGATCAGGGTGAGAATGATCTTGGAGACCACCTGGCCCAGCAGGTGGGAGAGGCCGAACCAAAGCCCGGCCAGGGGCCGGAAGGCGGTGGGCCAGGCCATGGTGAGCAGCAGCAAGGCGATGCTCAGGGGCAAAAACCGGGGGAATTTCCCGGAATAGCCCAACAGCAGGCAAATCAAGACCATGGCCATGCCTGTGTCTTTGGCCTGCTCCGGGGTGGCGCTGAGCAGACGGGAGATTATCTTAGGGACGATGGCCTTAGCCTTAGCCATGTTTTTCCTCGCCTCGAAGCAGCTCCATCTCATGCCGTGGGCACTGCCGCCAGGGGGGCGGAGCGGGGGGTCCTGGAAAGCATCTGTCCCACGCCGTCATTCCAAACTGCCCTAACGGAGGCCGATGGAGGAACTTGTCCATCAAAAAATTTATCCTGGCGGCCGATGCCGGCTGGCATCCTGGGCTGCCGGGTCTATATTGTAATATTATACTAAACTAAATTTTTTTCCAGGGTTTCTGTTTGGCTCCCTGGAAGCCTGGAGGCCTCGGATGAGCGAGATGCAGCCCCATCTGGAAGAATATTTCCGCGGGTTTGTTCCCCGTCGTGATCCCTTGCTCCTGGAGTTGGAACAGCAGGCCAGCTCTTCAGGCATCCCCATCGTCGGCCCGGTGGTGGGGGAATTGCTCCTGATCCTGGTCCGGGCCTGCGGCTCCGCCAAAGTCCTGGAGCTGGGCGCCGCCACAGGCTATTCCGCCATCTACCTGGCCCGGGGCTGCGAGCCTGCCGATGGCCGGGTCCTTACCCTGGAAAGGGATGGGGCCATGGCGGCCCAAGCCCGGGATAACATTGCCAGGGCCGGGCTGGCCGGGCGGATCGAGGTGCGGCTGGGGGAGGCCTTGGATCTCATGGCCAGCCTGACCGGCCCCTTCGACTTCATCTTCATGGACATCGACAAGGAATCCTACCTGCCGGCCCTGCCTCACTGCCGCCGCCTCCTGAGGATCGGCGGCCTGCTGGTCGCCGACAACGTGGGCTTCGCCGGCGCCGCGGTCTTCAACCAGGAAATCTTCGCCTCCCGGGACTGGCGCACCGTGCACCTCCTGGGATTCCTGCCCCTGCACTCCCCGGAGCAGGACGGCCTCTGCCTGGCGGTGCGGATGAAGTGAGCGGTGAGCAGTGCTTCTTGCTCACTCTCTTCAATACAACAGGGGCTTCAACTGCGCCGCGATAATGTTGGCGGCGTACCTGGAGCCCGCGTCATTGAAGTGCACCAGATCATAGAGGTGCTCCTTGTCCGCCGGCACCTCCCGGGCCAGATCGATAACCAGCACCCCCTTTTTGCGGCCCACCTCCCTGATGGTTTCATTGAATAGATCGTAAAGCCTCTTGAAATCCTGGTAAGAAATCCCGGTATCCCGGCCGCACTTGCCGATGTAAGCCGCCACCACCGGGTCGGGGTTGGCGGTGACACGGTTGGCCTGTGTCATCAGTACCGGGGTGATATCCCGATCTCGGCAAATATCCACGAAGACCTCCAGGTTCCGGGCAAATTCCCGGGCGAGGCCGGCCGGGTCCACCGCCAGCCTCCGGCCCCGGTCCTGGGCAAATTCGTCTTCCTCCTGGGAAAACACCGAGCCCCTGAAATTCCGGTAGGCCTCATTGAGCTGGGGAATCAGGATCTCCTTCAGGAGCTTGCCCAGCAGCTTGCCCTTTTCCAGGGTCTCCAGGGGCGCTCTGACATTATTGCTGCTCCAATAGGTCTTCTTATAGAGGAGAGTGCTAAGGTCATTGATGTTTTCCATAAACACCACCACCCGGGGCATCAGGGGAATCACTTTGTTAACCAGTAAATCGATGGCATGTAGACTGTTGTTTCCCGAAAGGCCGCCGTTGTAAGAATTAATCCTTTCCCCGATCTGCTGCTCCAGAATGGCGCCCACCACATAGGGAAACCGGTTTTCCTCATCCATGAACATGCACTCCGTGGTGGACCCCCCCAGAAAGACCAGGGCCAGGTCCGGGTGGAGGTATTTTTGGGAGGGTTTGATAAAGCCGTTGGCGTCGATGTCTACTCGATAGATCTTGGGAAAGGCGTTATCGGTGTAGGGCAGATAATTCTTGGGAAACCGCAGCCGCATCTGCTGCAGGGGGCGGGGTTCCCGCAGTTTGATATATCTCCGCTCGACCTCGGTTTCCAGGACGATGCCCTGGCGATGGTGCAGTAATTTCAGGAGCTTCTCGGCACCCGCCACCACGAGCAGCAGCGAAATCAGGACCACCAGAAACAGGGTCTTCCGGGGATTCTGTTGGAACCAGTTGTCCTGCCGGTTTCGGCTCTTATCCATCCTGATCGTTCGCTCGGCACAGTGTTCGTTGGCTTGAGAGGCAAGGGATTTTGCCTTCAGTCCTCGGGAAGCCGTTTTCCCAATATTTTTTCTCTCCCCAGTTTACCGGGTTTTCCCATTATCTGTGTTATATATGATAGGGCTCGGAGTTTCCCTAGAGCCCCGCTCCCGATCATGAGACTCGACAACCCTCGCCCCGGCTCGGAATCCGATGGCCGCCACCAGCCCTGAGCGAGCCGCCGGCAGACCCGGCCGCTACCGCATCCTCCGGAAATTCGCCTATCTCCTCAGCGCCCGCTGGGTCAGGGACGCCCTGCAGTCCGTCTTCTTCATCTATCTGGCCCGGCACAGCTCCACCACCTACGGCGAGTTCATGCTGGGCCTGGGTCTGGGCAGCATCCTGCTGCTGGTCTCCGAGTTCGGACTCAATCTTCCCCTGGTGACCTTGCTATCCCGCAAGGACCGCGAGCCGGGCGAGGTCCTGGGCCAGGTCACCTTCCTGAAAGGGCTGCTGCTGGTCCTGGCCACCCTGGGAGCCCTAATCTTCAGCCAATGGCAAGGCTACGCCCCGCCCCTGCGCCGGCTCCTGCTGCTGCTGGCCGTGGCGGTCGCCCTGGAGACCCTGTCCGACACCTTCTTTGTGGCCTTGCAGGTCCGGGGCCGCCAGGACCTCCAGGGCAAGATCAAGGCCATCGCCGCCGCCCTGGGGTTCGGCTACGGCCTCATCGCCCTGATTCTCGGCGCCCCACCTCTGGCGGTGGCGTGCTTCAAGCTCCTGGAAACCCTGGCCAACCTGGCCGGCGGGCTATGGCTGGCCCTGTCCCTGCCGCAGTTCCGCCCGACCTGGCCGCCTCTACGACGCCTCTGGCCCGCCCTGTGTCTCGGGGGAATCTTTGCCCTCATCCAGGTGACCGCCAGCATCTACAACAAGGCTAATCTCTTTTTCCTGCAGCGTTACGCCGGGGCCGGCGCCGTGGCCCAATACAGCGTCACCTGGGGCCTGGTGGATGCCGTCTCCACCCTGGTTTCCAGCCTGCTGTTGCAGGCTATCCTTTACCCCCTGTTCGTCCAGCTCTGGGAGACGGACCGGGACGAGGTGCCACGCCTGGCCCAAAACACCGCCCGCTGGCTCTTGACCGCGGCCCTGGTGGTGATCTTCGTCCTTTTCATCGAAAGCGACCGGCTCATCCCTTTGATCTTCGGCCCCCGCTACCATGAGGCGGTTTGGCTCCAGAAGGTTTTGGTGGTTACGGTGGCCTTCGCCTTTCTGCACAACCTGGCGGCCTTACTAATGATCAGCATGCAACTGCAGGGCCTGCTGCTGACCTTCTACCTGGCCGGGCTGGCCATCAATCTGCTCTGGTGCGCCCTGGTCATCCCTCTGACCCCGTTGTTGGGCGCGGCCCTGGCCATGGTGGTCACCAAGGGCGGGGTCGCGGCCCTCACCGTGGGCTTTTGCCAATGGCGTCTGGGTCTGATCCCCCTAAAACCCTCCCTGTACCTGGCCCTCACCGCCCTGGCAGGGGGTCTCCTTTATCTAACTATGGCCGGCCGCCTGCCCCGGGAGTTGGTGGAAGCACTGGCCCTGGCTCCCACCCTGGCCCTGGCCTTTCATTGGTGGAAGTCAGGAAAGTGAGAGAAGCGGTTTGCGGTTTCCTGAAAAGCTGCTAATCGTTGGCCCCAGCCGGCTCACGGTCACTGCTCACCCTGATCACCCGGCCCCGCCAGCCCACTTGGTAGGAGATTCCACGCCAGAGCATCTCCTTGATGAACAGCGACTTCAAGTGGCACCAACTGGCCATGGCCATGGCCGCAAAAAACGCCGCCAGCCATTGCCGCCGCGGCCCAGGCGAGGGGTGCAGGGCCCGCATGGCGAGCCCCAGCCAGACGAGCCCCGCCAGGAACAGCACAGCCGCAGCGGTTTGCATAGTCCCGGAAACCAGACCCAGGAGGGCCAATAGCAGGGTCATCACCGCCAGCACCACCAGGACCCAGAGCAGATGCACCACCAAGCCATGGCCCAGCCAGGTAAGGGGCCTGCAAAACTTCCAGTAGAGCCACTGGCGGGTGAGCCAGCGGCTCCAATCTCTCAGGGTTTCCCCCTTCAGGGGCGTATACAGGCGGGCCACCGGGGGCGGCTCTACCCGAATGCCAGCCCGCGCCAGCCGGGCCGCCAGGGAGACGTCGTCCACCACGTTTTCGGCCCAAAGTGGCGCCACCGCCAACTCTTCAAACAGGGAGCGCCGGATGGCGGTGGACCCGCCCCAGGGCTGGTTCAGGCAGCGAAACCCTTTGGCCAGGTACATGGTGAGAACGGTGACCGCCCGGCCCAGGGCCGCCACCCCAAAGTTGGCGGCGATGATGTGGTGAAACCCGCTGCTCACCCCCGCCTTTCCTTCGGTCAGGGGTGCGGTCAGCTCCCGCAGCCACCCCGGGGGCGCTTCCTGGTTGCTGTCGCAAAAAACCAGGATATCCGGGGTCTGGCCCACCAACTTCACGGCGGCCAGCAGGTTGTGATTTTTCTGGCCGCAGCTCCGGGCCGGGCCGGCCACCACGTGCCGGGCCCGGGGGTAGTGAGGCATCAAAGACAGGATCACCGAAGTGGCCGGGTCCTGGGCGTCCCGGGTGGCAAACACCACCTCATAGTCAGGATAATCCTGACGAAGCAACGCCTGCAGGCGCCCCTCCAGGCCGGCGGCGGCCCCGGTCAGCGGCATCAGCAGCGCCAGCCGGGGCCAGGGGCCCCTGATGCGGTCAACCTCGGCAGCGGCGGCGGCCGAGCGCAAGGGCCGCCCCCCCACGAAGATCAACACCGACAGGTAAGAGAGCATCAGGGCCATGGCCGCCAGGATGAAAACTTCCATCCCCATCTTAATTCAATCTATGCTTATCGGCATTCATCGGCGGTTCCATCCCGGGCTCTTGAAGCGCACGCCTGCGCTCTACCATTCCTTTAAACTTATTGCGCCATCTTGAATTTCGAGATAATGGCTCTTCTCCGAGGTCCAAGCCCCCGCATTGGCCAGGATCTTGCCCCCATCCATGACATGCAGACCATGCCGGTGGGTATGGCCGAAGATGACGATGTCGAAGCCCCTGGAAAAAAACTTCAGGGCCGCCGACAAGTTGCCGGAGGTGTCCAACATCTTGCTTTTTCTGCCATTGGACTTCTTGTTTTGCATTTCATGTAAAAACCATTCTATTTTAAAATAGAGATGAAAAAACTTTGGCGAAACTTTCAGTAATTTTCCCAGAACCTTGGATAACTGAAGATGTAATTTGGGAAAATGCTTAAAGGGTGTGTCGTAAATATGCCCATGTTCAATATGAATTTGCCGATTACCAGAAACTACCCTGAGAGACGGAAGGATAGAGAAGAGTCCTGGTTCCGCCAGGTAGGCCTCAAAAGAAAAATCATGGTTACCGACGACATAGTAGGTCTTTTTGCCTCCCCTATTGACAAAATCCTTTAAGCTATTAATAACTGTCTGAAAATCTATTAATAATTTTTGTTTGGAATATTGCAATAAATCAACGCCATCGCCATTTATACATAGACTAATGCCATTTTTTGCCAGGTACTTTATAAATGAACGTAGATAATCTCGTTTCAAAAAGGCTGGATTCCCAAGATGAAGGTCGGAGATGACACAGAGATGATCTTCTCTAATGTAAGGCATAGATTTTTCCATAGATCACTATGAGGAAATCAGCTGGGTAATCATGATGGGGAAATTAAGGGAATTGCCGGGGAAAAAATTAGACATCTGTATATTATAAATCATAGTCGATAATTTGATCAAGTAGTTTCCTCGCTTCTCACAGCGGTGAAAACCATTTTTTTTTGCCGAGCCTGGAGACCTCAAGTCTATCTGTGCCCCCGGAGTTTGCCGGCCCGCTCCCCAGGGGATTGACCTTGGGCGCCGGGTGGTTTACATTGCCAGACCATATGGCCAAAATTCTTTATGGGGTCCACGGTACCGGCCACGGCCATGCGGTCCGGGCCCTGAGCCTCGCCCGGCACTTCGCCGGGCTGGGCCACCAGTTCCTCTTCCTCAGCCACGGTAGTGGGGCCGCCATCCTGGGCCGGGAATTCCCGGTGGAGGATCTCCCCAACCCCGAAACCCCCATCCAGGGACACAAGGTGGCGCTGGGCGCCACCATCTATTCCAGCCTCGCGGTTCACGGCCGCGCCCGCACGTACCTCCGGCAAATCTTGAGTCTCCTGGACCGCTTCCAACCGGACGTCACTATGAGCGACTATGAGTATTTTGTGCCCCGGGCGGCCCGCCTGGCCGGAGTGCCCTGCTTGTCCACGGACCACCAGCACGTGGTTACCTGCTGCCGTCATCCGGTCCCGTGGACCCGGTACCCCAGCTATCTCTCCATGGCCTGGGTGGTGAAGACCTTTTTCAGCCAGGCCAGCGATTATCTGGTGATCTCCTTTTTCCGGCCGCCGCTGAAGCCGGGGGTCAGGGTCAAGATCCTGCCACCCCTGCTGCGGGAGACGGTGCTGCAACGGCAACCCTCGGCAGGCGATCACGTGGTGGCCTACCAGGGGTATACCACCTTCGCCCGCTTTTTACCATTCCTCCGGGCCATTCCCTCCGAGGTCATGG
>JBEKDQ010000119.1:0-7452 GCA_050014275.1 Desulfobaccales bacterium
TCCGTGACGGGAAACCCCCAATTCTATCTGGGCGCGGTCCTCATCCCGGAGGCCGACCCGGTAGCTCCCCAGCTCCTCAAGGTTAAGAAAAAGCTGGAGGCAGGAGTCGAATTTTTTATCACGGCACCCATGTTCACCCTGGAGAAGTTCCGCCAGTTCAGGCAATCATTGGGTTCCCAGGCTGTAAAGTTTATGGCCTGCCTCAAGGTCCCCATGGCCTCGGAAGTGGAGGAGGCTTCCTTGGGCCAGCACCGGAAGGTCTATTCCCTGCCCCCCGATGTAGTCCAGGAACTGGCCGGGATTGATCCCGAAGAAGTCTTGCAGAAGGGCGCCGCTCTGGCTGGCCGTCTGCTCAAAGAGATTAGAGAGCAAAAGCTCGCCGACGGCGTCTATGTGAAAGCCCTTGGCCGGGGCGACCTGATGGCCCAGATTTTGAAGACCGCGGGTGCCTAAGATAGTGGGGAAACTCTCATGAGAGACGATAAAGTCAATCCGGTGGTAGTCCTGGGCGGCGGCATTGCTGGGATTACCGCAGCCCTGGAGTTAAGCCGGGCCGGATTGGAGGCGGTCCTGGTGGAGAAGAGCCCTTTTTTCGGCGGGCAGGCCGCCAGCTTCGGCTGCAAAGCCACCGAGGTCTGCCAGGAATGTGGCGCCTGCCGGGTCGAACAAGGTTTGCGAGACCTGTTTTCGGCGCTGGGCCTCACCCTTTATGCCCACACGGAGCTGCTGGAAAGCCGGTCTGTTAACGGTTTGCTGCACCTGACCCTGAAGTCGCAGCCCCAGGTAATCGACCCTCACCGCTGCATCGATTGCGGCCTTTGCCTGGAGGAGTGCCCGGCGCCGGGAGGCGTGATAAGTGCGGCCTCCTCCGAGAACCATCCCCGTTTTGCGGTAAATCCGGCCGCCTGCCTCTATTTTCAAGACGGCTCCTGCCGCCGCTGCCAGGACCTCTGCCCCACCCAGGCCATCGATCTGGCCAGGTCCGAGACCGTGAGGCAACTGGAGACCCCGAGCCTTATCTTGGCTACCGGCTATCAACCTGGGCAGCCTCCCTCCCGGGTGGCTTATACCCATTACCGCTGGCCCAACATCATCACCGGCGGGGAATTGGAGGAATTGATGCGGCAGGGCGGGCCTCTGCTCAGGCCCGGCGACGACCGGCCGGTGCGGCGTCTGGCCTTCATCCAGTGCGCGGGCAGCCG
This sequence comes from Desulfobaccales bacterium, assembly GCA_050014275.1. Classification (GTDB taxonomy): domain Bacteria; phylum Desulfobacterota; class Desulfobaccia; order Desulfobaccales; family 0-14-0-80-60-11; genus JAPLJC01. The sequence goes on from JBEKDQ010000119.1 coordinate 1,203, forward strand.
GGACCAGGAGCATTCGTATTGCTCCCGGGTCTGCTGCGCCTATGGGTTGCGCCTGGCTCGGCTGATCCGCCATCGTTGGCCGGAGTGCCAGGTGACCACTTTTTACATGGATCTGCAAAACGTCGGCCCGGACCCCGAAAATTTCGAGGCTGCTGCCAGGCGGGAATTAGAATTGATCCGGGCCCTCCCCGGGGACGTGGTCGCCACGGCCGATGGGACCTTGAAACTGCCTTTTTTGGATGAAGCGAGCAACCGGGTGCTGTTTCGGATGGTGGACCTCTTAGTCCTGGCAGTGGGTATCGCTCCTGGGCCAGACAACGTCGAACTGGCAGAAATGCTGCACCTGCAACTGAATCCGGACGGCTTTTTTAAGGACGGTCTGGATGGCACCCGGGCCGAAGCTCCAGGGGTTTTCCTGGCCGGGACCGCCACCGGTCCCCAAAGCATCCTGGAATGCATCGCCCAGGCGACCCGGGCGGTGGGGCAGGTGCGTCAATATCTGGAGGCAAGGACGTGAATAGTTCCGATTCCTTGAAACCGGTGAATGTCTTGTTAATGCACGGCCCGGAGCTGATCGCGGCGGGACTCGATCCCCAGGACTTTTGCCAGGCAGTGGCGAGCTTACCGAATTGCCGGGTGTTGCCCGTGGATCCGGCCTGGCCGGCTGCAGAGCAAGAGGAGCAAGTGCGCGGCTTCCTCAGCCAGGACCAGGAGGTCAATCCGGTTATCCTGGTGGCCAAAGATCCAGAGCATCGGGGGGCCGGGGTAGCCCGTCTGTTGCGGGAAGAGCTGGGATTGAACCCGGAATGCCTCATGACGGTGGACCTGACCGCAGCCCTGGAATGCCCGGACCAAAGCACCCGGACCGCTAAAGGGCTGGAAATGATTCGCCTGGCGGCCTCGCAAGCCAGCATGACCAGGCCCATTATCCCATGTGCAATCCCTGTCAGCCGTCAAGTTCTGGTTTGGGGCGATTCCGTTGCCGGTTTGAAAGCCGCCTGGGATTTGGCAGAGTTGGGCTATCCGATTATCCTGGCGAACCCCAACCCGGAGCTTAACCCCTTACCTTTGGAGTATGCCGAGGGCACGGCTGAGATTGACTCGCTGGCCCAGCAGGTCCTGGAACACCCCCTTATCAGGACGGTTTATGCCGCCTGGATCAAAGATTTCGGCGGGGTCACCGGCAATTTCACCCTGCGTCTGGAGACGTCGCAAGGACGCCTAACCGAGCAGGTGGGCGCGGTGGTTTTGGCCCCTGAGTTGGAGCTGCAAGAAGCCCCCCACCGTTACCACGCTCCCGAACATCCCTGGGTGATCTCCCAGACCCGGCTGGGAGCGCTGCTGACTGGCACTTCCGAAGCGGATATGCCAGAAACTGTCGCCATCCTGGTGGGTCTGGCCGGGGAGAGCCATCCCCTGGCCCTGGCGCGGGCCCTGAGGGCGGCATCCCGCCTGCTGGCGGCCGGCAGCCGGGTCTACCTGTTGGTAGGCAACGCCAAGCTGGCGGACCCGGGCCTGCAGCGGGCCCTGCTGGCCAACCAGGAGGCCGGTTTGCTGCTCATCAAGCTGAGAGAGTGCCCTACTATTAGCGTCATGGACGGGGGTCTGGTGGTGGCCTTCTTTGAGCCGGCCATACGCGAGAACCTGGGTCTGGCAGTTGACCTGGTAGTTTATGATGAACAATACCAAGCCGCCGGGGGAAATGCCGGGGTGGCCGAATTTCTCCGCCTGCCCTTGGGCGCCGGGGGCTTCCTCCAGTCCGGCAATGTCCACCACACCCCGGTGGCCACCAGCCGACGGGGCATTTATGTCATCGGACCAGGCCGGGGGATCATGGACCGGGAAGAGACCGACACCGATATAAGTGTCGCCGTTAATGAGATTCAGAGCCTCTTGGCCCAGGGCGAAGCCATCGCGCCCCAGGGACGGGCCGTGGTGGACCGGGGCCTGTGCGCCCTCTGCCTGACCTGCTACCGGCTCTGCCCTCACGGTGCCATCACCTGGGACAATCGGGCCGTCATCAATGAACTGGCCTGCCAGGGCTGCGGCATTTGTGCCAGCCAGTGCCCCAACGACGCCATTCAGGTCCGGAATTTCACTGATGACCAAGTGGCGACGCAATTGGCGGCCTTCGATCCCCAATTGAGTCCCCGGATTGTGGCCTTCATGTGCCGCAACTCCGCCTGGGAGGCCTATCAAACCGCGGTGAAGCTCCATCATGCCTCTCTGCCGCTGGGCTTCACTCCCATCAAAGTGCCTTGTGCCGGCAAGGTTGACCGTGATTATTTGCTGCGGACCTTTATCTCCGGGGCCGACGGCGTGCTGGTCCTCTCCTGTCCTCAGGACAACTGCAAATCCACCAATGGCAACCTGTGCGCCGAATGGGGGGTGGAGCAGGTCCAGGGGCTCCTGGCTGAAGCCGGCATTGATCCCGGCCGGCTCCTGTTCCGCTCCCTGGCCGCCAACGCCCCCCGAGACTTGATCGACGCGGTGGATCAGGTGATGGCCAACCTCAGCTTCTCGGCCGCGGAAACGGACGACGATTATCCTTTCTGGCTGACTACCGGGGCCAGCTTTACCCAGCATTTCAGCGGCGCCAAGAGTCAGCGTCAGCCCGTTCTCTACCATGAAAGCCGGGATGTCTGCATCGAAATTAATGTCCAGGATGCCCGGAACTTGGGAATTCAGTCGGGAGAACCAATCAAGATTAACAGCCGCCAGGGCACGATCACGGCCACCGCCCGGTTAACTGATCGGCTCAGGCCGGGCACAGCCTTCATGCCGAGGCACTTCCTGGGGGACGTGGTTAACCGCCTGGTCAATTCGCCTCTGGACCCCATCGCCAGGATGCCGGCGTATCATGGGTGTGCAGTCAATTTAGAAAAGTTGGTCGAGCCACTTGAGGAAGTCTTCGGCATTAAGGTGGCGCCTTCCCGCTACCTCCACCGGGGCCATACCTGGGTGGCCCTGGAGAATGGCGGCAGGGTGCGCCTGGGCATGGATGACTTTTCCCAGAAGGTCCTGGGTCCCGGCGATGAAATCAGGCTGCCGCTAATCGGGGAGGAAATTCGCCGTGACCAGGCGGCGTTGGCCCTATTCCGCCAGGGAGAAAAGGCCGCGGTCCTGGCGCCTCTGGACGGTATCATCGAAGCAGTGAATCCCAAGGTCCTGGCAAGACCGGGGCTGGCCCATGACGACCCTTACGGCGAAGGCTGGCTAATGATCGTCGCCGCCACCAATCTGAAGTCGGACCTGAAAAACCTGGTCTCCGGCGAAGGCAACGGGCCCTGGATAGAAGAGGAGTCACTCAGGCTCCTGGCCATGCTGGAACCCTCGGTGGGCGCCGCCCTCCAGTCCGACCGGACGATCATCGACGACGTCTACGGTCAGTACCCCGAATTAGGCTGGGAGCGCCTGGTAAAGGAGTTCCTCCGGTCTGCCTGATAGCGGGTCCGCCAGAGGTTTCCCGTGAAAAATCCATATCAGCCTTATCCGGTAAGAGTCAATAAATGTTTATATAATACAATGGTTTAGGTAGGCTAAAGCCTGCGGCTACCAAAGAGAGATAGGCAGGATGATGACCACACCACTGGCAAGAAAAGTCGAAGGCAAGAAATTCATGTGGGACGGTGGCGCCTATGACGACCCCGGGCAGGCCAGGCAGGTCATGGAAGACTACGCCAGGGAGGGGTTTGAGGTGCAGATGTTCGAGGAGGAAGGCCGGTACTTTATCTATTCCCGCCGGCTGGTAACGGCACAACCGGCGGAATAGCGGCAAGGGCCAGCGCTCGCCAGCAGCGAGTCCCGTTTGCAGGATAACCGCTGACTGCCGAGTCTTAACCGAGGAGGAGAAGAGATGGCGGTAAATGTGGCAGAAGAGTGGTTGAATGCCTGTTCCGGTTGCGAGATCTCCATTCTCAACACCGGGGAGGCGCTGTTGGACCTGTTGGCCCAATTGGATTTTGTCCACCTCCCTGCGTTGGTGGACCATAAGTACTACGGTCAGTTGGGGGATGGGACGACCTTGGAAATCCCCGAGGCGGCGGTGGGCATCGTCTCCGGCGGGGTACGCCACACCGAGCATAAGCATGTTCTTGATGAGATGCGGAAGAAGGTCAAGGTCCTCATCTCCCTGGGCAGTTGCGCCTGTTATGGCGGGGTGCCGGCCCAGGCCAACATGTTCAAGGAGGCTGAGGTCTTTGACAAGGTCTTCCGTCACTGCGTCTCCACGGAACCGGCCCCCAATCCGGAGGATCCCGATGTCCCCAAATGGACCGCCACCTGCCAGGCCCTGGACGAAGTTACCAAGGTGGACATCTCCATTCCCGGCTGCCCGCCGCACCCGGATTGGATTGCCGACGCCATCCTGGCCTTGCTGGCCGGCAAGACCTCCTGGAGCCTGCCGGAGCGCAGCGTTTGCGACACCTGCCCGGTGATCCGGGAACAGAAGTCCGGCGGCGGCCCGGTCAAGCGCTGGCTGCAGAACATGGAATTCAACCCGGAAGAAGGCCTGGAGAAGATGCGCTGCATCAACGAGCAGGGTTTCCTCTGCATGGGTCCCGTTACCCTGGCAGGATGCGCCGGCAAGACCGGGGTACCCCGTTGCATCCAGGCCCGGACCCCGTGCCGGGGCTGCTTCGGCCCCATCCGCAAGGGGGCCAAACCCATGGTGGATATGATGGGAGCCCTCACCTCGGTGGGTCTTGATCCCAAATCCTTGATGGACCGGCGGGCCCTGATGAACCGTTATATCGGCGCCCACGGATACCTGACGGTACTCCCGGCCCGGCCGGTGAGATAAGGGGTACAGAAATGGGAAAAGTGATCAATATTCAGCCAATCACGCGGATTGAAGGCCACGCCAAGGTGGCCATCCACCTGGACGACGCCGGCAACGTGGCCGACACCAAGGTCCACGTCCAGGCCCTGCGCGGCTTTGAGAAATTTTGCGAGGGCCGCCCGGTGGAAGAGATGCCCCGCATCGTCTGCCATATCTGCGGCATCTGCCCCTGGGCCCATCATCTGGCCTCCAGCAAGGCAGCGGACGCCTGCTTCGGCGTCACCCCGCCCCCCACAGCGGTGAAGCTGCGCCGGCTGATGCAGAACATCGCTTACGTGGGTGACCGCATCCTCCACTTTTATTTCCTGGCGGCGCCGGACTTCATCATCGGTCCGGACGCCGACTATTCCGTACGCAACGTGGTGGGCATCGTCCAGGCCGCCCCGGAGATCGCCAGGCAGGTGGTGAAGATGCGCCAGCAGACCGCCACCATGCTGGAGCACTTCGCCGGCCGGGCCATCCACCCCACCTTCTCGCTGCCCGGCGGAGTTAGCAAGCCCATGACTGAGGCCGAACGGCAGAACATGCTCCCCCTGGCCAATGAGCTCCTGGAGTTCTCCAAGTTCTCCCTGAAGTTTGCCAAGGACAACGTCTTCTCCAAATATCTGGACGCCATCAAGACCATCGGCGTCATCGAAGTGGGTTACCTGGGCATGGTGCGGGAGGACGGCACCCACGAGTTCTATGACGGCAAACTCCGGCTCATGAGGCCCGACGGCTCCTATGACGACTTCAGCTATGAGCAGTACACCGACTACATTGGCGAGTGGGTGGAGCCCTGGTCCTATCAGAAATTCCCCTACGCCAAGAAGTGGGGCAAGCTGGACCTCTCCCTGGACCACCCCACCGGGGTGTACCGCACCAACTGCCTGGCCCGCATTAACGTGGTGGACCGCATGGCCAGCCCCCTGGCCCAGGCGGAGCTGGAGGAGTTTCGGGCCGCCTTCGGCCGCCCGGCTCATTACACCCTGCTCTACCATTACGCCCGGCTCATCGAGCTGCTGCAGAGCGCCGAAACCGTGGTGGAGCTCTTGAACGACCCGGAGATTACCAGCACCGATATCCGGGTTCCGATCACCCCCAAGGCCGGCCGGGGCATCGGTTGCATAGAGGCCCCCCGGGGCACCCTGATCCATGACTATACCTGCGACGCACAGGGCCTGATCACCAACGTCAACCTCATCGTGGGCACTACCCACAACAACGCCGCCATCAGTCTGTCGGTGAACCAGGCGGCCAAGCTCTGCATCAAGGATGGCAAGTATGACCAGGGCGCCCTGAATCGGGTGGAAATGGCCATACGCGCCTATGACCCGTGACTGAGCTGCGCCACTCACCGCCTGGATGGCGGTCTGGCCGTGGAACTCACCATCACCGACGCGCAGGGCCAGGTAATCGAAACGCTGAAAA
>JBEKDQ010000120.1:0-7374 GCA_050014275.1 Desulfobaccales bacterium
ACTCCCCCGGCAGCCGGTTCCCGCGCCGCCGGGGGCGGCGGCGCTACATTTTCATGATTTACGGGTGAGCTGAAGGCTCATGAGCGACTGTTCCGAAAAGTTGCAATTTTTCACCGTTTCGGGTGAGCCCAGGGCTCATGAATTACTGCTTGGGAACCCATTTTAATGCAAAACTCCTGCTTTGCTCAGAAGCCGGCTCCTGCTGAAGGCAAGCTGGCTCTCGCCAGGCGGAGCTTGGCGCCAAGGGTACGTTCCCAAGCTGGAGCCTGGGAACGAGAGGAAAAGTCCTGGATTATTGCCTGAAATACTCTGTTAGATATCATACGGGGAACTGCAAATCAACGGGGAACCAGCCTCATTATGCCTGGGGTGGTCCAGGAAGACCCTCCGCGTTTCGGGCCCATAACCTCCTGTTAGTCGTGAAAGTCGCTTTGATTAACCTGAAGGAGCCGCCAGCGGTTTGAAGCCAACCAGGCCTGGCTGCAAATGGGAGTTCTGGCCTACAACCTCCTGCATATGATTCGGCAGTTCTATGTTTGGGGATAAGAAGTTAAGCGGTCCATGGACCGGCTGATCAAGCGCCTAGATCAAAGTGAGGGCCAGAGTTGTTTACCACGCCCGGTAGTAGTGTATGTATGTAGCCTCGATTTTTCCTCTAGCGCACCATTATCGGGCGGTGCTGGCCTGGGGTCCTTAGGCTCCCCAGCAGTGAGGTATTTGGATTCTGAGGGTTTGGTATTCAAATTTTTGAAAAAATTATTTTTTCAAGGAAACTCGTGTTATTATTGCCTCAACGAGAGGATTAGACTTCAAGAACAGAACTTTGGGAGATTTTTCCCGGGCAAGACGTCCCAAAAACCTTTTTTGGATTGCGGTTGCCAAGGCTGCTGCATAAACTCGGTTTTTCTCTCTGCCTGCTCTCCCGCTACTCCGCTTTCCCTTACCGGGGCATGAGTCAGCCTCAACTTTTTACCAGTGAGAAAGCTCTCCTGAGCAAAAGGGAATTTCTCAAGAGTTGAATCAAGAATCAACGTACACATTCGAAAGCGGTCCGAAAACCGCCGGAACTTTTCTCATCCAACTAGACGGCCAAACCAGGAAGGCCATCAGACGACAATAAATGTCCGACAGCCATAAAAGGCTAAGGAGACCGCAACATGATAAAGCTCAAAGTCAACCGCAAAGATTACACGGTCGACGTCGGTCCGGACACTCCGTTACTTTGGGTGCTGCAGGAAACCCTCGGGTTGACCGGGACAAAGTTCGCCTGCGGTATATCGCAGTGCGGCGCGTGCACCATCCACCTCGACGGCGAAGCAGTGCAGTCGTGCGTCACGCCGGTATCGCGCGCTGTCGGTAAGGAGGTCACAACGATCGAGGGCCTCTCGCCTGATCTCGGCCAGCCTTTGCAGCAGGCCTGGATCACCGAGGACGTGCCGCAATGCGGCTACTGCATGCCAGGACAGATCATGTCCGCCGCTGTCTTGCTCCGGAAAAACCTCCTCCCTTCGGACGCCGACATCGATGCTGCGATGACCGGCAATATCTGCCGTTGCGGAGCCTATCAACGCATCCGCCGCGCCATTCACCTGGCGGCCCAGATGAAGGACAGAAGAGGCGCGAGATGAGCGAGATTCTTAAGTTCAGTGCCCTAACCAAGGGGGGCCTGTTTCTCGCCTTTGCGCCCAACGCGTTCATCCGGATCGGTAAGGATGACGCTGTCACCGTGATCGTTAACCACTCCGAAATGGGCCAGGGGGTCTATACCGCGCTGCCAATGCTAGTGGCCGAAGAACTCGACGCCGATTGGAGCAAGGTCCGGGTTGAAGCCGCACCGGTTGACCCGGCTTACAACCACGCTCTTTGGGGCATGCAGGCAACAGGCGGGAGCACTAGCACCTGGACGGAATGGGAACGGCTGCGCCAAGCCGGCGCCACGGCGAGAGCGATGCTGATCGCGGCGGCGGCGGAGCTGTGGAAGGTTGACCCGGCAAGCTGCCGGACGGAGATGGGCCAAGTCATTCACGCAGTCTCAGGGCGACAGAGGTCTTACGGACAATTGGCGGAGAAGGCATCAGGCATGACGCCGCCGCAGAACGTCGTATTAAAAGACCCCGGGAATTTCACCCTGATAGGCCAACCGACGAAACGCCTCGATACGCCCGAGAAGACTAAAGGCACAGCCGTCTACGGTCTTGATGTCAAGGTTCCAGGTATGCTCACCGCCCTCATTGCCCGCCCCCCCGTCTTCGGTGGGAAGGTGAAGAGCTTTGATGCCGGAGGAGCGAAAGCCGTGCAGGGTGTGCGGCATGTTGTCGAGGTTGAAGGCGGGATCGCGGTAGTGGCCGATGGTTTTTGGCCCGCCAACCTCGGTCGCAAGGCATTGGCAATCGTTTGGGACGAAGGCCCCCTAGCCGGGCTTGACAGCCGAAAGCAGCGCGAGCAATATGCGGAACTCGCCAAACTGCCGGGGGCGGAAGCCAAGAAGAAAGGAGACGTGGAGGTTGCGATGAGGCGGGCCGCCAAGAGACTCGATGCGGTTTATGAGTTGCCCTACCTTGCACACGCGCCCATGGAACCTCTAAATTGTGTCGCCGACGTGCGTCCCGATAGCTGCGAAGTCTGGACCGGCACTCAGTTCCAAACTGGAGACCGCGATGCCGCGGTAGAAGTCACCGGACTAAAACCCGAGCAGGTAAAACTCCATACCATGTTGCTGGGCGGCGGCTTTGGCCGGCGGGGAGTACCCGACAGCCACTTCGTGCGGGAAGGGGTGCAAGTCTCAAAAAAGGCCGTCAAAGCACCGGTCAAAGTGATCTGGACCCGGGAAGATGATATTCGCGGGGGGTACTACCGGCCCCTGGCCGTTCACTCGATGGCTGCCGGCCTGGATGTTGCGGGTAACCCCGTTGCCTGGCGGCATAGAATCGTCTGCCAGTCTTTCATGATAGACACGCCCTTCGAGGGAGCCATAGTTATTGATGGCATTTTAGATGTGATCGCCGTCGAAGGGGCCGCCGACCTGCCTTACGAGATTCCCAATCTGTTGGTGGACTGGCAGAAGGCGCCTGACGGGGTTACTACCCTCTGGTGGCGCTCGGTGGGACATTCCCACACCGCCTTCGCCGTCGAAAGTTTTCTCGACGAGTTGGCCCATGCAGCGGGTAAGGACCCATACGAATACCGCCGGGCACTGCTCGATAAGCACCCGCGACACCAGAGAGTCCTTGAACTCGCCGTCAAAAAGGCCGGTTGGGGGAAGCCGCTACCCGAAGGGCGCGGGCGCGGCCTGGCCATCCATGAATCGTTCGAAAGTTTCGTCGCCCAGGTGGCGGAAGTCTCGGTCTCCAAGGAGGGCAAGGTCAAAGTCCATCGGGTCGTCTGCGCTATCGACTGCGGTCCGGTAGTGAACCCGGACACCATCCGCGCTCAGATGGAAGGCGGGATCGTCTTCGGCCTCACCGCGGCGCTCTACGGTGAGATCACTTTCGAGAACGGGCGCGTGAAACAGCGGAACTTCAACGACTATCCGATGCTGCGACTGAATGAAATGCCCGCCGTGGAAGTACACATCGCGCCAAGTGAGGACAAGATGGGCGGCGTCGGTGAGACCGCAGTGCCACCGATTGCGCCGGCTGTGGCCAATGCCCTTTTCGCCGCCACGGGCACGCGGATTCGGCGACTGCCCATCCGTTCCCAGGACTTGAAGAAGATCTAGTTTTATCATTCCCGCGGCCATAACTCATTAGCTCCAGGGAAGAGATGGTCAGCATGAAGACCGTACTCGGGGGGAGCGGCTGCCCTGCCAGGCGCGAATTAAAGGTTCCGGCGCCGTCGGGAGCTTTACCTCCTCTTACCTTTCGGATAAATTGTTCTGGAATAACCGGAAGATCATCATTCTGTTGTGCTTTGTCGGCCTGATACCTTTTATTATGCTGCTCTCCACACTGAAAGCGGCGGACCATTCAATTCTGGCCCTGACTCTTGGCGGGATGGGTTTCTTTGCCAACATGGCCTGGGGGCCGTTTCCCGCCGTGCCGGCCGAAATTTTTAGGCCTGAGGTTTATGGCAAGGCGATGGGCTTCATTAATGGGGCCGGCTATTTCGTCGCCGCCTTTGCGGCCAAAATTTTCGGCATGCTGGTAGTTACCCAGGCGAGCGGGGCCAAGAACTACACGCCGGCCTGGGTATTCATTGCTCTAGGTGTGGTGATCGGCATCATAGGAGCCTCGTTCATCGAGACTTATTCTCAGGCAAAAGCAGCTCCTGCAGAGGCGTAAATTGCTCTGAATCCGGTGTACGGAGGGAGTTGCCGTCCACTGGATTTTTTTCCAGCAAGCATGTCGCCTGGACCGCGGCCTTGAAGCTAAACGGGACCACCGGGCAAAGCCCGGCGGTCCCGGAGATTTTGTTATTAACTGGAAACCGTAATTATTTGGGGAAGTCAACCCCTGGCACCGCAGAGTAAATCTCTTTCAAGAGCGGCGGTTTGATTTCCAGGGTCCGGAACAAGAGAACCGGCACCGTGGCATGGGAAGCCACCTTGTCCGCGACCCCGCCCATGTACCAGGCTACTTCCCCGGCCCCGTGGGTGCCCAGGACGATGAGGTCGTAACCTTTATCCTGGGCGAAGGCGATGATTTCCCGGGCCGGCACCCCGTCCTGGCAAGCCCAGTCCGCCTCCAAGCCCTGGTCCTGGAGGTCCTTCCCGGCCTTGGCCAGGAAGGTGGAGCAGAATTTTTGCTCCTGGGCCTCGGCGGCCTTGCTGGAGAAGACCCCACCATGGCAGACGTGAAAGAGGGTCACTTTGGCATTCCAGGCCTTGGCAAGCTCCGTTACCTTGGGAAGAATCTTCGCCGCAATTTCCGAGCCGTCCAGTGGAACTAAAAGCTTTTTGAACATAAATGCCCTCCTGGTTGACTTTCGCGGGGCCTGGCCCAAAACCGCCTCGCCGCGGCCCTGCTCGATTTAGATTTAAAATAAGAACAAGATGCAAAAATGTCAATTACTTAATCATTTTTTTCCTGGCCGCCGGTCTCTTTAGTTTTTCCGCCTTTATACAGCACCCGCTGCAAGACCCGGTGGTAGCCGGTAAAATCGCCCTCCCCCCAGTCACTTTCCAGGTGTTGGGACATCATCTTGAGTTTGGCGTCCAGGTCATCGAGGGCATAAACCAGCATGGCCTCCCGGGTCTTGGGCGGGATGGGGGAGCCGAATTCCAGAACGCCGTGATGAGCCAGGATGATGTGTTCTAGCTGTATGAGGAGGTTGGCGTCGGAGAATTTCATGGCCCGGGCTTCCTCCCGCACCATCTCCCAGCCCAGGACAATATGTCCCAGGAGTTGGCCTGAGACCGTGAACTCCGGGGCGGTGGGGTTGGTGATTTCCTTGAGCTTTCCCAGATCGTGGAGGATGGCGCCGGCCAGGGCCAGGCTGGGGTTGAGGTCGGGGTAGATGCTCAGGGAGGCCAGGGCATGGCGGGCCACGAACCAGGTGTGCTCCAGCAGCCCCCCCAGATAAGGGTGATGATAGAGACGGGCCGCGGGGCACACCAGGAACAGCTCCTGGTAGCGGTCCAACAGGCGCAGTACCAACTGCCCCAGGGGCGGCTGGATATGGGCCTCGGCCAATTGGCGCAACTCCCGCCACAACCGCTGGCGGTCATATGGGGTGGACAGGTGCAGGATTTCCGGCTCGAAGTCCTTGAGGTCCTTGCCCAGGGCCGCCAGTGCGGCGACGGTATTGAGGTATTGCACGGTGAGCTGGATCTCGCCCTTGTAGGAATCTACCTGGCCCTGGATTCCCACGTAATCCCCCGGGGCGAAGGGACCGGGACACTTGGCCAGGGTCTTGCTCCAGACCCGGGCCACCATGGTGCCGCTCCTGTCGCCCAGCACCAGGGACAGGTAAGGGGCGCCGCTCTTATCGGTGCGGCTCTCCACCTGGCGCACCAGGAAGAATTGGTGCACCGCCATGCCTTCCTGCAGTTGGTCGATAAAGTGATGGGGCATTGGGGGCCTCGCAACTAGGGGGTGGCGGTATCATACCGCCGGGTCGGGGCCGGGTCAAGGCCGGGTACCTGGAAAAAATAAAGTGGAGGGAAATCGCAGAGGCCCTTGACAACCTTTTACGGATAATTATCTTTTAAAAATTGGTAGATTAGCCGATATCAATAGGAATCAGAACGCGGAGAAATCACTGACATCGGCTCTGCTGAGCGCGCTTCCCAGGGCGCCCGTAGGTGCTATCTGGGGCGTGAGATGGAGAGATTGTCGGGAAAATAGCAAATAAGCGCGCAAATTAAAAATTATGCCCTTATGGGTGGTGAGCGAAAAGGGAAAGTTTTAGAAATATTTTCCTTGACTTTAAGTAAATAAAAGATATAATTATTTGTTTAATCTCTAGGGGCTGGGCAACCACGGGGATACCAAATACATGGAAAAAGACTACCTGAAAAAATTCCTTGATCTGGGTGGCGCCAACGAATCGTTGGTCGCCTATGATCAATTTCACATCATAGTCCCCGGGGAAGATAACGATTCCCTGGATTTCCGGGGCCCTTACGAAGGTCCGGCCGATGAAGAGCTGGAAGTGACCGACCAGTTGGATGTGGCCGGTTATGGCGGCGGGCCGGAGGAAGGTCTGGAGGAGGAACTGGAAGACGTGGAGGTGGAGGAAATCCCGGAACATGAGGGGCTGGTGGCCGCCTATTTCCGGGAGATGCTGCGCTATTCCATCCTCTCCCCGGAAGAGGAGCGCCATCTGGGGCGCATCATCAAAGAGGGACAGGAGGCCATCTTCGACCTGGTTTCCCAGGCGGCCTCCGATTTGGAAGAGATTTACTCTCTCCAAAAGAAGGTCCAGGATTGGTTCAAGACTTTAGATAAGACCGCGCAGAGCAAAGAGAAGCTCTTCAAGGTTATCCATCAGAAACTGATCCAGATTCAGAAGCACCATCCCGAGGCCAATGAAGTGGCGGAACTGGCCAATCGCATCCAGGTCACCGAAACCGAGGTCAACCAGGCCCGGGATCAGATGATCAAGGCCAACCTGCGTCTGGTGGTGAGCATCGCCAAAAAGTACCTGCACCGGGGTTTGACCTTCTCCGACCTGATCCAGGAAGGCAACCTGGGGCTGATGAAGGCGGTCACCCGCTATGACTACACCACCGGCTACCGCCTCAGCACCTTTGCCTCCTGGTGGATCCGGCAGACCATCACCCGGGCCATCTACGACAAGACCCGGACCATCCGGATTCCGGTACATCTGCAGGAGATTCGCAACCGTTGTTACCGGGCCTTTTACGATCTACTGAAGGAATTGGGCCGGGAGCCCAACCTGCGGGAGATCTCCGAGCGCTCCGGGGTGCCCGAG
>JBEKDQ010000121.1:0-7336 GCA_050014275.1 Desulfobaccales bacterium
TATCATCCCTAAATAGGGACGGAGGAAAATTCCCGGAAGCAAAAGGTCCCCGGCGCACGCCGTGAGTTCTTTTCAAATCCGGTCGGGGTGGGGACACGCCATTAAAATCTTCCGGCCCCAGCACAGACGCATGATTTTTTATTCAAAAAATTTTGGTCTGAGTACGTTAGCGGGGGGTATTTCCGATTATTCCAGGACTGAAATTTTGAAAAAATCTCCGCACGGGCCATATTAAGACAGGGGGGGCATGGGACCCAATCCCCGGTATCAGCTTCCCGGGCCGAAAATCCGTCGGCCTGCCGGTAGCGCCGTGAGGGACCGCGGCGAGCGGTTTGGTGCATGGTGGAACGCCGGGGGCCCGGGGCCGGTCATGGCCGTGGCTGGCCAAAGGAGACGAACCTATCACCCAGGGCCGTTGACGCTGGGGGTAAGCCTGCGCCCTCGGCGCGATAACCTAGGAAACTTCACTCCCTGATCAACGTCAATTATTTTTTCCCCGGGAATTTTAATTGTCGCTGATCACCCCCCATGGGCGTGGGGACAAGAGGAAGCCAATAAAAGACCGAGAAAGCGGCGGGGCCGGCCAAATAAAGAGCACATATATTCTGAATATGGGAAGTTTTTAGATCCGTGATAAGTTTCGGACCATAGCAGTTATCACACTTTCAAACTATCTTGCCTACCATAATTTCCCATTACCTTGACAGTATGCGAAAAAAGAGCTATCCACAGAGGCATCGCGAGGTGGTCCACCTATCATGTAGACTGCTTCTTTCGGGAGGATATCATGCCCCCAGTTGGTGATGTAAACTGGATAGATATTATCGGACTTTATATTCATCTCGCTGGCTTCGTGATCGGTTTAGGAGCCGTGACGGTTATTGATCTGCATGGCTTTCTGGGAAGGAATTCACCTTACTGGACCGAGGCCACCACCCGAACACATAAAGTAACCAAGCCCCTCATTTGGCTCGGCTTATTATTAGCTATCATTGGGGCAATAATTTTTCACTACAAACGGGGATGGTCACCAACGTTAATAGCCCAGGGAATAATTGTTTGCGCACTCATCCTTAATGGTATTTATCTTTCTTTTAAGGTAAGCCCTTTTCTCCTACAGCGCGAAAAAGAAGGGCAGGCTGCGGAGCTCCTGCCGACCGCCTGGCAGAAAAAAATCACTATAGCTTTCCTGGTCTCTTTTGTCGGTTGGTGGAGTGAGCTTTTTTTATCAGTTTACCAAGTAATGACATATCGATGACATTATAATAAAGTAACTCGGGAGAGATAAGAACAAAGATTATCGCCCCTACTCACTAAGGAATTGCCAATGGAAGGAAAGTTGACAAATGAGGCCTCATTGAAAATGCTGCAGGAACTCTTTGCCACTCAAAGATCTGCAGTGCTGGCCACCACTGAAAATGGTCAGCCTTATTTAAGCTTAATGGCCTTTGCCACCACCAGTGATCTTCAGTATTTATTGGCCGCCACTTACCGGGCGACCCGGAAATACCGTAATATCGAGGCCGACCCGCGGGTAGCATTGCTGGTAGACAACCGTTCAAACCAGCCCTCAGATATAGAACAGTCAATGGCCGTCACTGTATTGGGGCGGGCACAAGAGGTTGGGGCTACTGAAAAGAACCAGTTCCTGAAAATATATCTTGCCAAGCACCCGCATATGGAAAAATTTGTCAGCTCGCCTGAGTGCGCCTTAATTAAGGTTAAGGTGGAAAGGTATTTTGTGGTGAGCAATTTTCAAAAGATAAAAGAAGTGGTGCCCAGACAATAGAACGATTAGACGTGGTTGCGTAATTTCAACTCAAGGGGATGAGGATCTAAATAATACTGACTCTTCAGATAAGCCTGGTCATATTTTCGCACGAAATGATTGAGGAGCGTCACCGGAACGATGAGGGGAATATAGCCTTGCCGATAATTATTAACAATTTCCAATAATTCTTTTTTTTCAGCCTGCGACAGGTTTCTCTTGAAATATCCCATCACATGCAGGAGGACATTGGCATTTTTCTTAATAGTAGTTTTGAGACGCAGAGCTTCCATTAACATAGACTGGTATCGCTCATAAACCTCCTGCAGGGGCATTTCCCTGATCCGAGCCACCAACTTCCCCAAGAGCGCATAGTGCTTAGGACTGTGGGACATAATGAGCAATTTGTGGCGGGTGTGAAAATCCACCAGATGTCCCGGCTTGGGCCCCAGACCCAGGGTGTCCCGCCAGCGCTGCAAGGAAAAAAGGCGTTCCAGGAAGTTTTCCCTCAGGTCGGGGTCATGCAGGCGGCCTTCATCTTCCACGGGCAATAAGGGGAAATGCTGCATAAATTCCCGGGCGAACATCCCCACCCCGGTCCTGGCCGGCTCCCCCTTGCCATAGTAAATCTTCACTCTTTCCATACCGCTGCTGGGGGAGCCGCTCGTGAAAATGAAGCCGTACAGATCTTCCCGCTCCAGCTCCACCACGCGGTTTAGGGCCCAGGCCCGCATGCGCTCGGTGTAATCCACCTGGGTGCGGATGGTAACGAGCCTTGGTCCCCCAGGACTTGCCGCCAAGTGCATGGCCTCCCGGGGAACCCCCAGGCCGCATTCGACTTCAGGGCAGACCGGGACAAACTCCACAAATTTCCCCAGGGTCTCGGTAATAAATCGATCGCACTTATGCCCGCCATCAAAGCGGACTTTTTCACCCAGCAGGCAGGAACTGATTCCCAATCTTATTTTCGTAAGCATAGAAATAGCCTAAAGATATTTTTTCATATACGCGGTCACGTTAAATTTTGATTTACAGCCATTGTAGCTCATATAACGAATTTTGCCGAAAACCTGGCGTTCCCCCCAGGCCCGGTCGTGAACCCCACCCAGGCTCCAGGCGATTCCGGTATAGCCGTTGGGGTCCCGGCCGTCCAGTTCATAGCGGTCGTTGAGATAAATGGCGACCTGCAGGGCCTCCTCCGGCGAGCGGGTCCATTCCAGAATTTTTTTGGCCCAATACATTCTCAGATAGCCGTGCATCTTGCCGGTCTGAACCACTTCCAGTTGAGCCGCGTTCCAGAGATCGTCATGGGTCTGGGCCTGTTCAAATTGCGCCAGAAAATAAAGGTATTCCTTGGGGTCGCGGCGATGCTCATCGAGGGTCTTCTGGGCCCACGAGGGAAAACCGGCAAAGGAATCATATTGGGGATTATAAAAGCAAAAATTGTCGGCAAGCTCCCGCCGTACGATCAGTTCTTCCAAAAAAGACTCTTTCGCCTTTGTTCCCGCTGGTGAATCTTCGACTTCCAAGGCAATTCTTTGCGCCGCTATCTGACCAAAATGCAGGTAAGGGGACAGGTTAGATTGTCCGTCCTGGGTAGGGTCATTGCGACCTTCGGGGTAAAAAGAGAGCTTATTTTCTAAGAAATCCTCCAATACCGCCCACGCCGCCCTTTCTCCCGGCTTGAACCCATTGACTTCGGGAACGGCTCGGTCCACGGTCAATCCAGCCAGGACCCCTTGCCAGTCTATGGGAGCCG
This sequence comes from Desulfobaccales bacterium, assembly GCA_050014275.1. Taxonomy (GTDB): domain Bacteria; phylum Desulfobacterota; class Desulfobaccia; order Desulfobaccales; family 0-14-0-80-60-11; genus JAPLJC01. Next base: position 3,528 of record JBEKDQ010000121.1, read on the forward strand.
ATGGTTCTCGCCAAGCCACCTCCTGTTTTTGCAAGCGCGGGAACTCATCCAAAAATTCCGGTAAGGCGCGCCGAATCTTGGGGCGAAGGGTATAAGCACCATATTCCTGTTTATCCGAAGCCACCCAACAAGGGACGATGTTATGAGCATCCACCTCAAAGAACGAGATGTCAATTTTATTTGCCACCGCCTCTTTCCACAACCTTTTCAGGCGCAGGGGATCGAAATCCGTAACCAGGCAACCCGCCCCATATTTGCGCAAAAATTCGGGCAGCTCCACTTCCGGGGAGCCCACCAAAAGATGGAAGGGGATATTTTTTTCCACCAGGTTCTGTTCGACTTCGGCAAGACCCTTTATCATGAAGGCGTATTGGCGGAAGGTGGCTCCCAAGAACTGTGGCACCAGACAGAAAACTATTGCCAACGGCACTTTATGCTGCTGTGACAACTCTTGGGAAGATAAAAGAGCCCAATTATCCTGAGTACGTTGGTCCCGGCTCATCCAATATACCATGGGACCTTTCTTAAGGTCCCCTGCTTTTAGGGTTCTAACGCGCCTGGGGTCCATGGTCAGTGCCTGATTATTTGGGAGACGACCTGCCGGTGCCGCCCTTGCATGGCTCCGCACCTTTCACTGTGGGCTTCCCCACCGCTGCGGCGATGGCTTCTAACATGCCCCGATAAATCCAGTGGTGGAAGGGAACCAGGATGTACCAGTAAGCTATGCCTGCCAGGCCCCGGGGTAAAAATCTCGCGGTTTGTTTGAGTTCCACCTTGCCGTATTCCAGTGGAGTGAGGTGAAACTCCAGGACGGCCTCCCCCGGCAGTTTCATTTCAGCCAGCAACAGGAGGCGGTGGGGCGTTTCCACTTCCAGGACCCGCCAAAAATCCAAGGCATCTCCCACCCGTAGTTCTGAAGGATGGCGCCGGCCGCCTCGAAACCCGATGCCACCCAGGAGTCTGTCTATCCAGCCCCGCAGCCGCCACAAATAGTTGCCGAAATAATAACCGGTCTCCCCTCCCATTTTTATAATCGGTTGCCAGACTTCTTCGGGGGCAGCCTGTATCTGGACGGAGTAGCCGCACTCCAGAATAGTGCCGCCAGCATAATTAGTATCTCCGCAGTAGGTCCACTCTGGGGTAACGGCGCCGCCGGCATCCATCCAACAGGTGTCGATTTGCTGCTGCTTCACCCGCTCCAGCGCCAGCCTGATGGTTTGGCGGCAATCCAAAAGCTCTTGGGGAATGATGGCCCGGATGCGATTGTCCTTGCAAACTACCGGGTTGCGTAGGCCTTCGGCCAAGGGCTTGGCGATGCTCGCCGGGACTGGGGTGACCAGATGGATCCAGTAAGAGCTCAAGGTGGGCGTCAGGACCGGCACCGGGATGATGAGACGGCGTCGAAGATGGGCTTCTTCGGCATAAATGTCGAATAATTGTCGGTAGGTAACCACCTCCGGTCCGCCGATGTCGAAGGTTTGCCCCATGGTTTCCTCATGTTCCAGGCAGCCTTGTAGATAATTGAGCACGTTGCGGATGGCAATGGGTTGCACCGGGTTCTGAACCCAGCGGGGGGTTATCATGACCGGCAGCCGGTCCACCAGGTAGCGCAGAATCTCAAAAGAAGCGCTTCCCGAACCCAGGATCATCGCCGCCCGGAGGAAGGTGGCCGGCACCGGGCCGGATTGCAGGATCTCCGCCACCTCTTGGCGGGAGCGGAGGTGCTGGCTCAGGAGGCGGTCCTCGGTAGTGCCCAGTCCGCCCAAATAGATGATATGTTCCAGTCCGGCCTCGGCCGCGGCGCGAACCATATTTTGGGCTGCAGTGCGGTCGGTCTCGGTAAACCCCTTGGGGTCGGCCACCATGGAATGGACCAGATAGAAGGCCGCCCGGCAGCCCTGCGCCGCTTCCAACAAGGATTCGTAGTCCAGGACATCGCCCCGGGCCAGCTCCACCAGAGGGTGTCTGGCCCAGGGCCGGGCCTGCAATTTGGCGATGGATCTGCCCAGGGCCCGCACCCGGTAGCCCGAGTCCAACAATTTGGGTGCCAGCCGACCCCCCACATATCCCGTTGATCCGGTGACCAGTACAGGTTTGGTCGTCATCATATACCCCCGTGAAAACCCTTCAGAGCAATATCTTCCTAACGCGCCACCAGGGTCAGCACCTCATTGCGGCGCAGGAACCAGGGCATGAAAGGTGGATTGTACCTGGCAAAAATCGGCTCACCCACCATTTTGAGACCTCTTTGCCGAATGAGTTCTTTCAGCCGATTCTCTTTTTCCTCATAGCGCACTTTGCCCCAGGTGCCGGAGTAACTAAGGGCAGCCATGAGAAGTCCCGGAACTTTTGTCAATTTCACTCTCGGGTCTGACGGTTCCGGGAGAGTTTCCATCGTATATTGAGAAGGCATCAGGAAGGTGATCCGCCATTTTCCTCCCTCTTTCTCCTGATTAACGGGTGCGGTCATGGGGATCTTCTCCAAGGTCGCCTCCTGGGACACCGGAGCCGTCATGGGGATGGCTTGCTGCTTGCGGTTCTTGCCAGAGATATAGTCATACAGGCGCCGAAATCCTTCGTTTCCCACTTCCTGGAAGTCCCCCTCGACCAGGGTCTCTGCAACGATGTGGGGTTGATATTGCCTGAGCTCAAAATCCCCTTCACGTTCAAGTACTGTATATTTTGCTTTTTCTACGGCCATGCCTGCCCTCGGTCCCAGAAAAAAGGCTAAAGAATAGTAGGGTGCAAAAGACAATCTTACCGAGTCTCATACACCTCATGAACAGTTCTCCACCCGGTATTATTTAAGAAGATAAAAATAGATTATCCTAATTGTCTTGATTCCGCTTGGTGAAGGGCCAATTTCGCCTGAGCCAGCTTTTTGTGGAGAGCTTCCACTTTGGCCAGGTTCTTGGCCACCAGGGCCTTGAGGATATCACCCTCGATTTCGGCCACCTCAAGGCGCTTGTAGTAGTCCAGGGACTCCTTAAGGTGCGCCAGGACGATTTTTCCGGTGAGGATGGGATGGTTGTTGGTTACGTTGGCATCCTTGAACTGGGTGCCATGCTCCAGCTCCACCTCCAGCCCGGCACAAAAGTCTTCCAGGGGTATATCCATGCCTTGAATATTGACTTCTGCAAGTATGGTCCGGGCTTCCTCTGGGAGGACCTTGGGTTCAGTGATTTTGGACCAGTCGCTCAAGCCCAATTCCTTGCAAATCCTTTGCACCTCTTGCGCCGTGACATATTCGGGAAGTTGCATCTCAAGCTCCTTCTCAATTCATTTAATCAGTCACTGCCGGATGGTTGACCCGGCTCCCTGTTTGTAAGCTAATGGCTGCAAAAAATAACCGCAATAGTCTTATGGCACAATTCCTGAAAACTGCGGTCCTCCCTCTATCTTGATGGCATATATGTGAATATCATATCCATTTTTGAAGATATCTTGCCACTATCAGGCTGTTGAAAAACTCTTTTGTCAAGAACCGCAAAAAATTGCTGTCAATAAAACTATAAAGGTGCTATAGTTAATGATAACAATATGTTATCTGGAGGTAGCGATTATGCGCGGTGACGATGTTCAGCAGCAAGCCATGTTCAGCTACCTTTCCCCCGAAGCTCGAGTGCCCCAAGCCCATCCCCTCAGGCCGATCCGGAAAATGGTAAATCAAGCCTTGACGGAACTGTCCGGGGAGTTCCAAGCCATGTATTCCCGGGAGGGACGCCCTTCCATCCCCCCGGAGAAGCTGTTGCGCGCCTTGTTGCTGCAAGTCCTTTACACCATCCGCAGCGAACGACTGTTGATGGAGC
>JBEKDQ010000122.1:0-7336 GCA_050014275.1 Desulfobaccales bacterium
ACCGCCTGTTCGCCACCCTGGACCCCACCAGCCGCCGCCTGCGCTTTCCCCGGGAGCGTGAAGTGATTATCACCGACACCGTGGGCTTCATCAAAAACCTGCCCAAGAACCTGCTGGAAGCCTTTAAGGCCACCCTGGAGGAATTGGCGGAGGCCGACCTCCTCATCCACGTGGTAGACCTGAGCAATCCCCGCTTCGTGGAGCAGATGGCCGTGGTGGAGGACATCCTGGGCTCCCTTAATCTGCAGGACAAGCCCCTCCTGAAGGTTTTTAACAAAGCCGACCGGGTGGACCGCAATCTGGCCGCGGCGCAATGCCGTATCCATCACGGGGTGGCTATCTCGGCCATCGATCCGGGGAGCTTGCCTCCCCTCATCGCCCGCCTGGAGCATCAGGTGGAGGTTTTTTTTAGTTTGGCCGGCCGGACGGATTTGGGTAAACTACAAAAGGAATTTTAGGGCGCCATCCATCCTCAGGCCAGGACGGCTCAGTCACAGGTTAAAAGGGCTTCCAGTCGTAGGGTCGTCTTACGCACCTTATTCCCGCGTGGAGCGGACGTCCCGCCCGCTCCCCCTCGGCTAAACCACCATACCCCTTTGCCGCTGTCGCCCTTACTTGCGCGTAAGACATGCCCCTATGCAGGCTTGCGGCCTGGCGTGAGATTCATTCAGAGTTGGGGTGCGCACCGCGCCCCTTCACTCAGGACTGCCAGATATTCAGTTGGAACCGAAGGGAGGCCGGGCCGGCGGCCAGGAGCAGCCAGCCGCAGCCGGCGGGGCCCAGCCCGGGGATGGGGCTGGCCGGGGTCCCCTGCAATGCCTGGGGACCGGGCCAGGCAGTGGCGGGTAGAGAAAGGTGTAAAAGACGGTTTTCCGTTTTCCGTTTTCCGTTTTCCGTCAAAAAGATCCCGTCCCTACATAAACTTCAATGGCCCCTGGCCCCTGACCCCTGGCCCCTGCATTATGGGTATGGCCATGGAGGCAAAGAACCTGGCAGAAGCCGGCCAGCAGGACCGCCACCTCGCGGCAGTCCGCGGTCCACTGCTGCCAGGGGCGATAGATAAGGTCCAGTGGGGCGTGGGAGAGGAGGATGAGGGGCGCTTCGGGGTCCATCTTGGCAAGCTGCCGGGCCAGCCGCTGGCGGCCGGGCTCCCCCCACCCGGAAGAACGGTCCCCCGGGGCCCGGACACCAGGCGGTGTGCAGGCCAACGATCTGGAGGGTAGTTTGCTGGTTGCTGTTTCCGGTTTTCCGCAAGACCCGGGAAAACCGGGGTTCCCCAAAGAGGCGGCGCCAGGGGGTGGCCCCGTCCGGCAGGCCGTCGCCCTCGCCCATGAGCATTAACAGAGGCCCCGGCAGGCCGGCGAGGATCTCCTTCCCCAGGGCCAGGGCCCCGGGGTGGCCGTGGCGGGCCAGGTCTCCGGCGAATAGGACCAGATCGGGCCCGGGCTTGAGGGCTCGCAACTCCGCCACCGCCCGGGCCAGGGCCAGGGCCTCGGGGCGCCCCTGGTCAGCGTCTTTCAGGTGAGCATCGGCCAGAAAGGCCAGGCGCATCTCCGGGCCCCCGAGCGTCGCCGCGCCGGGCCTGAGTTTTATATTAGGGCGGCTGAGGGCCCAGCCCCCCGCCAGTCCCAGAGCCAGATACCGCAAAAATTCCCGGCGTTTCATTTGGGGTTGACGACTTCCATATCTTGCTGAGAACCTTGAGCTTTTGCCAAGTTCTCTGGCAAGCCCTGCTTTTTGACCACCAGAGTGCCGGCCATGATGTCATGGAGGGCCTGTTTCTTCTCGGTCCAACCGGCCATCATAAAGCCGATACAGAGAATTATGTAAGAAATAAACTTGCCGAAATATCTGCCGGTGGCCCTGGCGAAGGAGAGGCGTTCTCCCTGGAGATCGGTAACCCTGAGTCCCAGGGCCATCTTGCCCAGGGTTGCTTGTTGGGGGGAAGACTCCATGAGCGCCCAGTAGAGCCAATGGGCTAAAATGCCGATACAAAATTTTATTCCGAGAGCACCCCCGGATGTATTAACCCCAAATCTTCCTCCACCGAGTCCCCCAATACGCGCTACCACGGTTAGGGCGCCCAGGACTACAATGGAAATAAAGAGGCAATCAATGACATATGCCACGAACCTTAGCCAGAAGCCCGCATATTTCAAGGTGGCCGGGTGTCTTACGGCGGTCCCCTGGATTTGCGGCTCTCCGGCGGCCCTATTAAGGGTTTGGCCGCAGTATTGGCAGAAATTGGTCAACTCCGGCGCCTCCTTGCCGCAGGCTGGGCAGAACATATACTCCCTCCCCTAAGGATTTATCTTTAAAATTACAAAACTCCCTTGGTGGACGGCACCCCCTGGACCCGGGGTTCTGGCTGGGTGGCCATATCCAGGGCCCGGCCGGCGGCCTTGAAGATGGCCTCCAGGATGTGGTGGGTATTCTCCCCGTAGGGCACGGTGATGTGCAGGGTCAGGCCTCCATGGACGCACACCGCCCTCCAGAACTCCTTGACCAACTGCGGGTCCATGCCGGTGCCCCCCGGGGGCAGGTGCGCATCCAGATGAAGGAAGGGGCGATTGCTCAGGTCGACGCTGACCTGGGCCAGGGCCTCGTCCATGGGTACCCGGGCCTCCCCGAAACGGCGCATCTGGGGGCGGCCCTGCAGGGCCTCCCGGAAGGCGTCCCCCAGACAGATGCCAATATCCTCCACGGTGTGGTGCTGGTCTACTTCCAGATCACCTCTGGCCTTGATCTTCAGGTCGAAATAGCCGTGGGCCGCGAACAGGTTAAGCATGTGGTCCAGAAAGGGGATGCCGGTGGCGACCTCCGACCGGCCCCGGCCGTCCAGCTCCAGTTCCAGTTCCACCTCGGTTTCCCGGGTCTGGCGGCGGACCTTGCTCATGGGTGCCATGACACTATTCTCCTTGGAGTTGGTTAAGCGATGCGCCGGGAGTCCTGGCCCCATAATAAAACTTTTCCTTGGCCACGGCAAATGGTAAAATTGATTCCGGATTTCCTCCCTGAACCGGGGAGGCAGCCGTCTTGCCGTCATCGCGGCTCACGCTCCTGGTTTTTGGAGGGGAAATTCCCTTAAAAATTAGGATTTTTCAGCGCGGCGCTCCGACTCTTTTCCCCAGAACCAGTGGGAAGGCGAGGGTCGGTCCGGGTTCTCTGCCAGCCAAATCACCTGCGGGGCGGTAAGCCGCTACCGGTGGGAGAATTAACAGAGATGGCCCATCTCCGGATTTAATATCTAAATCAAGGAAAATAGTTTTGCCCCATCCTCTGGCCTGAGGTCACCAATGATTAATCAGAGGCATAAGCGGCGATTTCTCACCCTTATACGAAATACCCAAAATACCAAAAATAGAAAAAATATCAAAACCGTCTGGACCTGGGTAGCTCTGGTTTTTTGGACCGTCCAGTTCTTCCTCCCCCGCGCCTTGCTGGGGGCTGAACCGGCGCCCCGGGCCATTCTCACGGAGGACCGCCATGATTTCGGACAAGTCTTTGAAGACCGGGAGTTAAGCTATACCTTTGTAATCCGCAACATTGGCCAGGAGCCGTTGGAAATCCTGAAAGTGGACCCGGAATGCGCCTGCACCGTGCCCCGCTATAACAGCACCATCCCACCCGGCGGCCAGGGTGGGATTACCTTGAGCATCAAGCCCTATTCGGTGATCCACCAGTTCAGTAAGGATACCCAGGTCACCACCAATGATCCGGAGACCCCGGAGTTCCATCTGGTGCTCACGGGAGACGCCCTGCCCTTCATCGAAATCCAGCCGAGCCACATTGTGCGGCTCAAAGGGTCAGCGGGGGAAGACGTGCGGGGCCAGGTGTGGTTCACCTCCCACCTGCCCGGGCCGTTTAAGATCACCGGTTATCGCACCAATATCCCGGATAAGATCGAGATAAGCCTGAAGGCGGTGCAGCCTGACCGGGTCTATCTCCTGGAGGTGAAGAACCGCAGCGGCAATTCGGGGCCTTACGCCGGCCTCATCGATCTGAGCACCACCTCGGCGGAGCGGCCCCGGCTCATTGTCCGGGTTTTTGGCGATATTTACCTGCCTTCGGCGGTGGGCCGGTAAGGAGGAGTTCGTTCATCAGATGGGCGGCGCAGGTCCTGGCCGCCTGGGTTAACAGCAGTTCCATTTCCTTGGGGGCCGGCGGTCCCGGGTTGACCGGGGAGCTCAGCCTGAGCCGATCCTGGAAGGCGAAGAGGATCTCTGACCCCCGGCTGACCTGCCCCTCAACCGTGAGCGCCGCGGTGATGCTGCCGGTGATGAACCTGAGGGAGGCTCCCCGGACCTCCAGCCGGGACACCGTGCCCCGGAGCACCGTGGCGCTGTGGGGGTCGACCTTGAGGCCGTTGGCCTGCAGGGCACGGGAGATCTCCTCCTGCAACAATGCCTGAAAGGTCTCCGGGGCCACCCCCCGGGCGGCTTGCACCGGGAAGGACGAAAGGGCGTAAGAGGTTCGGGCCGCCTCCCAGCCGGGGGCCCGATAGGAGGCGGTCACATAACTGCCCGGTTGTAAGGTAATACCACCCACGGTGGGGGCCAACCGGGGAGCGCAGCCCCCCACCAGCCAGGCCGGCGCCATAACCAGGGCCGCAATCAGACCCAAGGAGGTGCGTTTCTGAATCCACATGGCCAACTGATTACCACAATCGGGTTCTCTCTGCCAAAAGAATTAACCGGTCCTTGCAGAAAGGAGGGTTTAAGAAGCTATCAGTTATCAGTTATCAGGTATCAGCTAAAGGCAAAAGACCAGGGGCGAAAGCCAATTGAAGGATTTGAAAAGAACCAGTAAATTTAGCAAAAGAGCGGGCAAAGAAACTGTAGCAGTGCGTTCCCAAGCAGGAATTCACGAGCCTTCAGCTCACCCGAAACGATGAAAAATTTGCAACTTTTCGGACCAGTCGTTCAGGGGCCTTTGGCCCACCCCTAAATTATGGGAAGACCGGTGGGGCGGGCGTCTCGTCCGCCACTCAGTCCGCACCGGCGAGACGCCTGTACCACCAATTCTGCACAACTTTTCGGAACAGTCGCTCATGGGCCTTCAGCTCACCCGAAAATCATGAAAATGTAGCGCCGCCGCCCTCGGCGGCGCGGGAACCGGCAACCAGAGGGTGGGGTATCCCACATACTGACGAACTTTTCAAGGCAGCCGTTCAGGGGCCTTGGCCCACCTACAAATTATGAGAAGACCGTGGGGCGGGCGTCTCGCCCGCCACTCAGTCCGCACCGGCGAGACGCCTGTGCCACCAATTCTGCACAACTTTTCGGAACAGTCGCTCATGGGCCTTCAGCTCACCCGTAAATCATGAAAATGTAGCGCCGCCGCCTCGGCGGCGCGGGAACCGGCTACCAGAGGGTGGGGTATCCCACATACTCAGAAACTTTCCGGAGCAGCCGTTCAGGGGCCCTGGCCCACCTACAAATTATGAGAAGACCGGTGGGTCGGGCGTCTCGCCCGCCACTCAGTCCGCACAGGCGAGACGCCTGTGCCACCAATTCTACACAACTTTTCGGAACAGTCGCTCATGGGCCTTCAGCTCACCCGTAAATCATGAAAATGTGGCGCCGCCGCCTCGGCGGCGCGGGAACCGGCTACCAGAGGGTGGATATTCCGCATACTCAGAAAATTTACAAGGCAGAAAATTGGAAACAATCGCTCCAGAGCCTTTGACCCTCCAAAAATATACAGAATTACGCATATTTATGGTGCGCAGTGCGCACCCTACATGAAAACTTTTCGGAGCAGCCGTTCAGGGGCCCTGGCCCACCCCTAAATTATGGGAAGACCGGTGGGGCGGGCGTCTCGCCCGCCACTCAGTCCGCACCGGCGAGACGCCTGTGCCACCAATTCTTATTTCCCTCGGTCATCGAAAAGCTGAAAGCCGGGGGCTGAAAGCTGGGAGCTATTTGGTGAATTCTTTCCGACCAGGGCCCACCTTTTTGTGGTAAGATATTTGGGGTTGGCAGCCCCTCGCCTAAAGATGTTATGTACCAGCTCAAGACTCCGGTAACTTACAGCCAGCGGACCGGGTTGATCACCCTGCGGCGCCTTCTAACTTTGACTGCCATCCTGCTGGGGTTGCTCCTTTTTGGAAGTCTGGGCTTTGTCTGGCTGGAAGGCTGGGATTTCTTCGACGCCCTGTACATGACGGTGACCACCCTGTCCACCGTGGGCTATGGGGAGGTTCACCCCCTCTCCCATACCGGGCGGCTGTATAACATGGGGCTGATCCTCGTCGGCATGGGGGTCCTGGCCTATATCATCACTTCCCTGGCCCGGGTGGTGGTGGAAGGGGAGATCAGAGAGGTCTTGGAAAGGCGCCACTTGGTGAAGAACATCCAAAAACTGAAAAATCATTATATTATCTGCGGCTTCGGCCGCATCGGCGAGATTATCGCCCGCCAACTGCAGGATCGGGGCGTCCCCCTGGTCATCGTGGAAAGTAACCCTGAGAACCTGAGCAGCCTGGAGGAGAGCGGTTATTATGCCGTCGCCGGCGACGCCACCCGGGAAGAAGTCTTGTTAGAGGCGGGCATTGACCGGGCCCGGGGTTTGGTGGCGGTGCTCGCCTCGGATGCCGACAATGTCTACATCGTCCTGTCAGCCCGCAGCCTCAACCCTGCCCTCTACATTGTGACCCGGGCCGAGGAGGTGGGGGCGAAGCAGAAGCTGCTGCGGGCCGGGGCCGACCGAGTGGAATCACCCTATGAAATAGGGGGCCGGAAGATGGCCAACGCCATCCTGCGCCCCACGGTGACCACCTTTATGGAAGTGGCCTTTACCGAAGGGTTGGATTGGAGCATGGAGGAAATCAAAATCGGCGCTGGCTCGTCCCTGGTTGGAGTGGCCCTCAAGGACTCCGGCCTCCGCCAGAAGCTGGACCTCATCCTGGTGGCGGTTAAGCGGGGCGACGGCGAGATGCTCTTCAATCCAACCCTCGAGACTCCCATACTGGCGGGGGACACCTTGATTGCCTTGGGGATGCGCCGCAATCTGGAAGCCCTGGAAGAGCTGGCGAGATAGCGGAGTGAAAATGCGCCGCAAAAAGCGCTGGCAGCTACACCCGGAGAGGCCGGAACAGGTTAAGGAGCTCAGCGCCCGCCACGGATTGCCGCCCCTGGTGGCCCGAATCCTCCTGAACCGCGGCCTGAACGGGGTAGAGGACATCCAGGCCTATCTGGACCCCACCCTGGAGCGCCTCTATCCGCCCTTCGGGCTGGCGGACCTGGAGACGGCCGCCACCCGCCTGGGCCGGGCGGTGCGCCAGGGAGAACCCCTGGCCATCTACGGCGACTACGACGCCGACGGTATCACCGCC
>JBEKDQ010000123.1:0-7277 GCA_050014275.1 Desulfobaccales bacterium
GCCCCGAGGCCGTTCGCAGTCCCGCCGACTTGAGCCGCCTGCCGGTCACCACCCGGGACGACCTTTCGGAGAATTATCCTTACGGCATGTTCGCCGTGCCCTTGCGGGACATCGTCCGCATCCAGTCCTCCCCCGGCACTACGCAGCGGCCCCTGGTGGTGGGCTACGCCTCCCAGGACGTGAAACTCTGGCTGGGGCTCCTGGCTCGCCTATACGCCGCCTGCGGGGTGACGCCAGAGGATATCTTGCAAATAGTCCTGCCACCGGGTCTGGCCAACTGGCGCCGGGACCTGCAGGCCGGGGCGGAGCACCTGGGGGCCTCGGTGATCCCCGATGCCAGCCTCAGCTTCGCCAAGCAGCTCATGGTGATGCGGGATTACAAGACCTCGATCCTGGTCACCACCGCCTCCCTGGCCCGGCACCTGCTGACGGTGATGGAGCGCATGGACCTCACCGCCGCGGCATTGAGCCTGCGGGCCGCCCTGCTGGTGGCCGCGCCCCTGGCCCGGGAGGTGCGCCGGGAAATAGAGGCCGGCTTCCAGATCCGGGTGGCCACTGCTTACGGCATCACCGAAGTGATGGGACCGGGATTGGCCTTTAGTTGCGGCCAGGGGGAGGGTCTCCACTTCTCCGAGGACCACTTCTACCCGGAGATCATCGACCCGGAGAGCCGCGTCCCGGTTCCCGCCGGCGCTCCCGGCGAGCTGGTGATCACCACCCTGAGCACCGTGGCCTTTCCCCTGGTGCGCTTTCGCAGCGGCGACTTGACTTCGCTGCTCGCCGGCCCCTGCCCCTGTGGCCGCAGCCTGGTGCGCCTGGGGGAGATCACCGGGCGCACCGACCCCATCTTTTCGGTGGGCGGCATCAAGGTGCACCCGGACCAGATCGAAGCGCTCCTCCAAGAAGTCATGGAGGGCTTTCTGCCCCAGTACCGCCGCCGGGTGGTGGCGGAAGAGGGGCTGGAGGTCCTGGAAATCGACCTGATCGTGGCGGAGATCTTTTTTTCCGATGAGATCAAGGCCCTGGAGGGTCTGTGCCGCCGGGCGCGGCGCCACCTCCAGGAAAACCTGGGCATCGATGCCCGAATTACCTTGAAAGAGATAGCAGATGTGGGGTAAGTATGGAAAGGTCTTCGTCTTTGCGGCGGCGCCGGTATCCTAATTATCTCAGGAAATTATCGAGGAGGAGAAAGAAATGGCTAAGGTTCGCGGGATTCTGGTTGTTGGCCTGTCAATTCTACTGCTGATCGCCCTTTCGGCCTGTGGACGAGCCCAAAAAACCCTCAGACTGGGCGCGGTGATGCGCCTGTCCACTGGGGCCGAGCAAGGCATTCCCTGCCGCCGGGGGGTGGAGATGGCGGTGGCCGAGGTGAACCAGGCCGGCGGCATCAACAGCCAAAAGGTGGAACTAATAACGGAAGACGAGAAAGATTCCCCCGCGGCCGCGGTCAACGCGGTGCAGAAGCTTATCAATGTCGACCAGGTGGTGGCTATCGTCGGCCCCATGACCTCGGGCGCCATGATGGCCGCGGCCAAGACCGCGGAGGATGCCAAGGTGGTGGACATCTCTCCCACCGCTACCACCCCGCAGCTCAGCGGCTTGGGAGCCTACCTCTACCGGGGCTGCTCCCGCATCGACACCCAGGCCAAGGTCCTGACCAAATACGTGGCCGATACCTGGAAGCCCAAAACCGTGGCCATCTTCTACTCCAACGAACCTTACGGCAAGGGCTCGGATAAGTTCTTCAGCGAGGAATTCGAAAAATTGGGGATCAAGGTGGTGGACCGGGAGTCCTTCAATCGCGGGGCCCGTGATTTCAAGGCGGAGCTCACCAAGATCAAGGCCGCCAACCCCGATATCCTGTTTATTCCCGGCTACACCCCCGAGACCGCGCCCGCCGCGGCCCAGGCCCGGCAGTTGGGGATGAACCAGAAGATCCTGGGGGTCTACGGTGACTATGATCTCACCTATATCCAGCTGGCCGGAGAAGCGGCGGCAGGGCACGTCATCGGCGGCGAGTATGACGAAGCCTACGACACCCCGAAAAATCAGAGTTTCAAGAAGAATTACCAGGAACTGACCGAGAAGAACCACGATCCCTATAATCTCATGTTCGCCGCCCTCGGCTACGACGCCGCTTCCATGATCCTGGAGTGCATGAAGAAAAACGGCCCCACCTCCGCGGGCATCAAGGAGTTCTTGGACAACGTGAAGGACTTCGACGGAGTCACCGGCAGACTCTCCTTCGACAAGACCCACGACCTCGTCCGGGCCGGCACCGAAGGGGTCTATGTCCTGGAGGTCCAGAACGGCAAGTATGTCAGGGTGAAGTAGAGTCTGCGGTTTTCCGTGATTAAGGGCTGGACGAGGTAATCGCGGTTAATCATAAAATGATCAGGAGAGATTTAAAGGCAGGGTAGACAATACCCACCTTGCCTTTAGTTGTCAGCTTGCCGCGGCCAGCCGTAGGGGCGACAGTGGCACAGGCTTCCAGCCTGTGATTGGGTCGCCCGGGCGATCCAAGCGGATCGCCTCTACGTTTAAACTTAAACTGGTACCTATTTTTTGCCGTAGGGCGGGAAAGTGAAACGCATCCCGCCTTGGGAAATTGGGTTAGGCCTAACGTATGCCGCAATATATTCGCGTCTTTGTTCCTGGTGGCACGTTCTTCTTCACAGTCGCGCTGCTGGAACGCCGCCGGAATCTCTTGACCGAAAACATTGACAACCTTCGGGAGGTGTTCAAGGCTGCCCGCCAACGCCGGCCATTTATCATCGAGGCCATCGTTCTTTTGCCAGATCACCTGCATTGTATCTTGACTTTGCCTTCCGGGGATGCGGATTTCTCCACACGATGGCATGATATCAAAGCACGATTTGCAGCACAAATTTCCAGAGGAAAGACTTTCACCACGGCGTTTGCAGAAGGGAGAACGGGGCATTCGGCAGCGACGCTTTTGGGAACACGTCATCCGTGATGAGGGTGACTATGAACGTCATGTAGATTACATCCACTACAATCCGGTAAAGCACGGTCATGTTGCGAGGGTCGCGGCTTGGCCGTAATCAAGCTTTCATCGCTTTGTGGAAGGCGGGCATTTATAACCTTGAATGGGCGGCAAATAATAATGTTCTAAGCCTATAGATGGAATAATGCAAATGGCGGGATGCGCTTCGCTTTCCCGCCCTACGCGCTACGCGCTACGGGCTCTTTGGGTTGCCCAATTAACTTCTGATAGGCATGATAGTACAAATTTCAATGAAAAAATTTATAAAAAGAAAATGCGAGAATAGCGATTAACTTGCCAATTTCGCATCTATCCCCAATCCCCTGATAATTGGAGATCTGTCCTGATAGCTGACAGCTGATAGCTGACAGCTTAACTTTACCGAAAACTGAAAACTGAAAACCTTCTAAAAAATTACCCCTGCTCCACCAGGATAACCTTGTGGTTCACCAGGTTGAGGCTCAGGATTTTGGCTTTCAGGACCTTCTGTTCCCCGAAGATGTTCACCAGGCGCAGGTTGTCGCCCTCCGGTTCGATGAGGTCCACATCCTCGAGGATCAGTTCCTCCCGGCCATCTTTCAAGAAGTAGGCTGAGGCTTCACACATCTCCGATAATCTCCCTTAGCTTGTGGCTGACGATCTCTTCCAGCAGATGGGGCAGGGGCTCCGGCGTCAGGCCGACGATCTCCACCGCCTCCTGGGTCAAGGGCAACAGAATTTTGGGAGCCGGGGCCGAGGCGATGGCCGCCGCCATCTTCGGGGTCACTTCCCCCATCATGGCGTTGGCCAGGACGATGGAGAGGCAGCCCAGGATGACGTCGGCAGTGGCCACGGTGCGGACGATGGCATTTTCGCCGCTGGCGCCCCGGTTGGCCCGGGCCTTCATCATCTGCGCGGTGGCCACTGCGTTGGTGCCCAGGGCGATGATCTCGTGCTCCTCCCGGTACACCTCTTTCAGGCGTTTGATCAGGGCGGCGCCGATGCCGCCCCCCTGGCCGTCGATCACGCAGATTCGCAACCTTTAATCCTTCCGCAACTGGCCGAATTTTTCCCGCAATTTTTTGATGACGATCTCCGGGACCATACCCTCGATGTTGCCGCCGTGAAAGGCCGCTTCCTTCAAGATGCTGGAAGAAAGAAAGACCCAGCGAAGCCCGGTCATCAGAAACACCGTTTCGACCTCCGGTTCCAGGCGCCGGTTCATCATGGCCAATTGAAACTCGTATTCAAAGTCGGTAACCGCCCGCAGGCCCCGGAGAACGGCCCTGGCCTTTTGGCGCCTGGCGTAGTTCACCAGCAGGCCATCGAAGCTGTCGATGGTGATCTGGGGATTGTCCTTCAGAGACTCCCGGATCATCTCCATACGCTCCTCGATGGTGAACAGGGACTGCTTGAAGGCGTTGGTGGCCACCGCCACGATGATGTGGTCGAAGATCCTCAGGGCCCGCTGAATCAGGTCCAGGTGGCCGTTGGTAATGGGGTCGAAGGAACCTGGGTAGACCGCGGTGTCAGGCATCAGCCTGGCGCTCCTTTGACTCAGAGTTATCCAGGGCCCGATAGATGGCCACCTGGGTATCACCGTAACGCCGCAAGATTTGCCGGACCAGCCCCAAGCTGGCCTCCGGCAAGGTCTCCCGGCGGCTGTGCTCCGCCACCACCCGGGCCTGCGGGCGTAGCAGGCCCGAGGCGCCCAGGGCGGCCAGGGTGGCCGCCGCCCCATCCCCGTAAGGGGGGTCCAGAAAGACCAGGGAAAACCGCGCTCCTTTGGCGGCCAACTTCTTCAAGGCCGCGGCCACCGGCAGCGGCAGAACCAGGCTCAAGTCCTGGAGGGCCAGGGTCTCCAGATTGCGGCGCAGCACCTTAAGAGCCGCCGGCTGATCTTCCACGAAGACCGCCTGGGCCGCGCCCCGGCTCAGAGCTTCGATCCCCAGGGCGCCGGTGCCGGCGAACAGGTCCAGGACCATGACTTCCAGGACCGCGGACCCCAGGATATTAAAGATAGCCTCCCGTACCTTGGCAGCGGTGGGCCGGGTCCGGCCCTTAACCGGGGCCAGGATCCGCCCCTTGAGAGCGCCGGCAATGATGCGCATGCGGCTACTCCTTTGGAGTAGTCCCTTGTTCAATTCTCGTTCCATTCTCGTTCTTAAGCTTAGCTTGGGAATGAGAATGGAACCGCTCACTGCTTCGAAAAGTTTTCATGTAGGGTGCGCACTGCGCACCATAAATATGCCGTAATTCTGTATATTTTTAGAGGGTCGAAGGCTCAGGAGCGATTGTTTCCAATTTTCTGCCTCGTAAATTTTCTGAGTATGCGGAATATCCACCCTCTGGTTGCCGGTTCCCGCGCCGCCGAGGGCCGCGGCGCTACATTTTCATGATTTACGGGTGAGCTGAAGGCTCATGAGCGACTGCTCCGAAAAGTTGTGAAGAATTGGTGGCACAGGCGTCTCGCCTGTGCGGACTGAGTGGCGGGCGAGACGCCCGCCCCACCGGTCTTCTCATAATTTACGGGTGAGCCAAGGGCTCATGAGCGACTGCTCACTTTATTTCTTCAGGTAATCGCGAATCAAGATCTCGGCGATCTGCACCGCGTTGGTCGCCGCGCCTTTACGCAAATTATCCGCCACCACCCAAAGATTGAGGCCGTTTTCGATGCTGAAGTCCTCCCGGATGCGCCCCACCAGGGTGAGGTCCTGTCCGGCGGCCTGCAGGGGCATGGGGTACTGGAACTTGCCGGGGTCATCCACCACCTTCACCCCCGGGGCGGCGGCCAGAATCTGCCGGGCCTCATAGGGAGTGAGTTTCCGCTCCGTCTCCACATTCACCGACTCGGAGTGGCCATAAAACACCGGCACTCGCGCCGTGGTAGCCGTCACCCGGATGGTCTCATCCCCCATGATCTTCTGGGTCTCGTTGACCATCTTCATCTCTTCCTTGGTGTAACCATTCTCCTGGAAGACATCGATGTGGGGCAGGACGTTGAAGGCGATGCGATGAGGGTAAACTTTGTGCACCGGGTCCTGGCAGGCCAGCAGGGCCCGGACCTGGTCCGACAGCTCCTCCACCGCCTTCTGGCCGGTGCCCGAGACCGCCTGGTAGGTGGAGACTACCACCCGCCGGAGGCGCGCCGCGTCGTGCAAGGGCTTCAACACAAGCACCATCTGAATGGTGGAACAGTTGGGATTGGCGATGATGCCGCGCTTATGGTAGAGCCCGATGTCCCGGGGATTGACTTCCGGGACCACCAGGGGGATTTCCGGGTCCATGCGCCAGGCGCTGGAGTTGTCCACCACCACCGCCCCAGCCGCCGCGGCGATGGGGGCGTACTCCTTGCTGATGCTGCCTCCCGCGGAAAACAGGGCGATCTCCACCCCGGCAAAGGAATCCTTGCTCAGCACCTCCACCGGAATCTCTTTGCCCATGAAGATGACCTTCTTCCCCAGGGAGCGCTCCGAGGCCAGAGGCGTGAGTCGCGCCACCGGGAAGTGGCGCTCCTCCAGACAGGCCACCATCTGCCGTCCCACGGCGCCGGTAGCCCCCACTACCGCTACTCTATAAGTGCCACCCATTTGCAAAATCTCCAGGGATTATAGCTATCAGCTTTCAGCGTCAGCTTTCAGCTTTTTGATGAACGAGGTTAGCATTTGCTTAACTGCTACAGTTTCTTTGATGTTGTCGGCCAGGATCTTTGACCCAGGCCGCGCCTGCCCGCCCAGTTCGGCGGCCACGGGCCGCCCTATAACTCTTTAAGTACCACCCAATTCCAAGGTCTCCAGGGATTATTAATGGGAGCATTATGGGGTCCCTTATTTATCCCCTCTCCCCCGACGGGGGAGAGGGCAGGGTGAGGGGGAATTCAAGCTCTTTTCCACTCCATTAATATTTGATGCTTGGCTTATTGGGGTCTTTGACCCAGGCCGCGCCGCCCAGGTTCGGCGGCCACAGGCCGCTGGTAATGGTGGGCAGTGCCCACCCTACATGCTGCTCACTGATTCTGCGGCGTACCGGGCGATGCGATCACCCACCTGGCCGGTGCTGAGGCCCATATGGCCCGCGGCCATGCTCTTCATGTCCCTGGCCACCGCCTTCTTGATGGCGTTTTCCACCGCGGCCCCGGCCCCGGCCTCCCCCAACTGTTCCAGCATCAACTGGGCCGCGGCAATGGCGGCGATGGGGTTGACTACCTGGAGGCCGGTGTACTTGGGGGCCGAGCCGCCGATGGGTTCAAACATGGACACCCCCTCGGGATTGAGGTTGCCGCCCGCGGCCA
>JBEKDQ010000124.1:0-7157 GCA_050014275.1 Desulfobaccales bacterium
TCAACAAAGTAATCGTGAAAAGGTTGGCTTCCATTGAAAACTTCGGCTCCATGAACGTGCTGTGCGCCGACAAAACCGGCACCCTGACCGCGGGAGTGGTGGAGCTCCATTCCGCCCAGGACCTTCAAGGCCGGCAGTCCGATAAGGTCTTGCTTTACGCCTACCTGAATTCCTACTTTGAATCCGGCTTTGCCAACCCTATCGACCAGGCGGTGCGGCGCCATTACTCCCCGGATGTGTCGGGCTACCGGAAGCTGGAAGAGGTGCCCTATGATTTTGTGCGCAAGCGTTTGAGTATTTTGGTGGCCACCAAGGATGGCGACCTGATGATCACTAAGGGGGCGCTGGACAACGTGCTGGCGGTCTGCTCGTCGGCGGAGACCGCGACGGGAGAAGTGGTGGATCTGAACAAAGAGGCGGAAGGGATTCACCAAAAATTCGCAGCGTTTAGCGACCAGGGCCTGCGCACCTTGGGGATTGCTTACCGGCAGTTGGGGCCGGTTCCCGACCTTACCAAAGACCAGGAGACCGGCATGACTTTCCTGGGATTCCTGGTGGTCTATGATCCGCCCAAGCCCGGAGTAGCCGGGACCATCGAGCAGATGCAGCGTCTGGGCGTGTCGTTGAAGATTATTACCGGGGACAATGCTCTGGTGGCCGCCAATGTCGCCGGGCAGGTGGGTCTGCTCAGCCCCCGCCTCCTCACCGGGCCCCAAATGCGGAAGATGAGCTATGCGGCGCTCCTGCAGCAGGTGAATGAGACGCAGGTCTTTGCGGAAGTGGAGCCCAATCAGAAAGAGCAGCTCATCTACACCCTGCGCCGGGCCGGAAACGTCGTGGGATTCATGGGCGATGGGATTAACGACGCCTCGGCCCTCCATGCCGCGGATGTGTCCATTTCGGTGGACAGCGCGGTGGACGTGGCCAAAGAGGCTGCGGATATCGTGCTGTTGGAAAAGGACCTGGCGGTCCTGACTCAGGGCATCCGGGAAGGCAGGATGACCTTCGCCAACACCATGAAGTATGTCTTCATGGCTACCAGCGCTAATTTCGGCAATATGTTCAGCATGGCCGGCGCCTCGTTGTTTCTGCCTTTCTTGCCTCTGCTGCCCAAGCAGATTCTCCTCACCAATCTGTTGACCGATTTCCCGGAGATGACCATTGCCACGGACAGCGTCGACCCCGAAATGGTGGATCAGCCCCAGCGCTGGGATATCCGGTTCATTCGCCGCTTTATGATCGTCTTCGGCATTACCAGCTCCGTCTTCGACTACCTCACTTTCGGGGTCTTGCTCTGGATCCTCCATGCCACCACGGAACAATTCCGCACCGGCTGGTTCCAGGAGTCGGTGATTTCGGCCGCGCTGATTGTCCTGGTGATCCGCACCCGTCGGCCGTTTTTTAAGAGCATGCCCGGGAAATACCTGTTCTGGACCACCATGCTCATCATAGGGGTGACCCTGGCCTTTCCCTATACGCCCCTGGCGGCCTTGTTCCAGTTCAAACCGCTGCCGGGCGAGTTTTTGTTAATGCTGGCGGGAATTTTAATCCTTTACATCCTGGCGGCGGAATTAATGAAGAAGATCTTCTACCGGTGGTGGTCGAAGACACCCGGGACGGGAACGGTAACCGGGTTTAAAAATACCCCAGGATGCGTAGATCATCCATGATGCGTTCCTTTTCCAGGGAGCGTCCGTCCGCTCCTTGACTCCATCCAGGCAGTTAGGGAGTAACCCCGATTAATTTAAGAGAAATGCGGTTTCGGGAATTTCTTGGGCGCCGGTCGGCGCCCGGAGGGCTATTCTCAGGATCGCCAACCCTCATCAGCTAAGGGGCAGTTTAATCCCACAAAATCTGCTTCACCTTCATAGCGCCTTACCATGCCGGGAGTAGCGGAGATATTCCACCGCCGGGATCTGGCGAACCGGCTTTGGAAACGGGCCATCAAGTCCATGACTTCCCGGGCATCTCGGAGGATACCGGGAGTTCCAGCGTCTTGGCGGTGGAGACGTTATTCCCGGGCGATTGGCGGCCTCCAGATATTCAATGCCGCACTCGCCGGTAAGATCAACCGCTCCACCAGCAAGCTGATCTCGCCAGCTTAGCGGGGGTGCAGCGCCCAGACCCGAGGGGATGGCTCAGTAGCCGCCCTCGTAAGGCGGCACTTCCTTCTCGGCGTCCTCGAGGTGGTGGGCCAGGTGGTCATAGACCGGCTTTTTGTCCGCAGCCGGGATATCGGTGCCCCCGCGGCCGCCGTTCAGTACTCCAATTCCGGCGCTGCAGCCCCGGTTGTTGGCCGCTCCGGGCTCGCCATCCCCACCCACCTCATGATGGATGAACTTGTATGTTTCCTTGGCGCCCTCATGGCCCTCGGGATCGTACCAGGCGTAGATATCGCCGTAATAAGCCCGCGTTTCGCCTCTCCTGACCCGCGTCTTGTTTTCCGGGCCATCCCAGTGGATATTCACCGTCGGGGTAGTATGCGCTTTGAATGCCGGCATAAGTTAGCTCCTTTTAATATTAGTTCAAGACCTTAAAGCAACTGGGCAACGCCGCTTCTAAATAACTATTATTATTTAGTAGGTTTTACTTTATGGCGGAACCAAGCATGTTCTCAAGATAAGCGCGCCAGTTATATAATCGAGGTCTATTTGTAAAAATATTTAAAAAATCAAGGTTCCTAATGTTCCTGTAGATTCTTGATATCCTGCCGTCCTGTATATCCCTCGAATGTCCAGGGTGCTTCTGCCCATTCTCTAAATGCTCCCTGGCCAGCTCTTTGGAACGAATAATCTAGCAGGTTCTCGGCATTATTCTCTTCAACAGTGCGGGTGAAATTAAAACTCCCGGGGGCCTTTTCCATAGAATGAAATGGGTTGATGTTCCAGGTAAGCTTAGCGGAGAAGGAAAGGGTTGCAAATCATCAGGAAGTCATGCACCAGGGGCCGGGGAAATCCATCCGGGAATATTATGGGACTATCGCAGAGGAAGAGGAAGCGGACCTCGATCTCCCTTTTCCCGCAAATTTCCCTCCCCGGCCCTGAGGCTGAACTTAAAGGTTGGCCCAGAGTTGCATCTTACGGGATTAACATGGTTTTGCCCTAGGCTCCCGGCTCCAAAACTGCCCGGTGGGCTCGCGGCGCTTCAGCCCGGGGTATCTTGACGCCAATGACGGGGCGCGTAGCCTGCCAATTTCCAGGCCGGCATGAAAAGCAGTATGAATGCGGCCTGCTCAATCTCTGAGGCTGCGAAAAGAAAGGCCCCCAAAATACCGGCATCCCACCTCATGGCATCCCGGGGATCGATCTCCACGCTGCCGCGGCTCCCGATCACCACCACGCGCCCTTCAGGACACCTCATCCCTCAGTAGATCTGCCCTTCCAAGTAGTTCTGCACCCCAATCTGCTTGATCTGATCGAACTGGGCTTCGATCCAGTCAATATGGTCCTCTTCTTCCTTCAGGATCATTTCCAGGAGCTCTTTGGTGCCGTTGTCCGCCACCTCGACTGCCAGACGAATGGTCTCGTTGTAGCCTCGGATGGCTATTTCTTCGGCGCCGTGGTCATTCTCGTGCATCTTCGGGACCTGGTCACCGATGTACAATTTGTTCAGGTTGCTGACGATGGGGCGCCCTTCGAGGAAGATGATGCGCTCGATGAGCTTCTCGGCATGGCGCATCTCAGCAATGGACCGCTCACGAATGGCTTTATGCAGTCTGCTGTACCTCCAGTTATCACACATCTCAGCATGTACGAAGTACTGGTTGATGGCGGTCAATTCCTCAGCCAGACGCTTGTTCAGTTCCTCGATAAGCTTCTCATTCCCTTTCATGTCT
The DNA here is from genome assembly GCA_050014275.1 of Desulfobaccales bacterium. Taxonomy (GTDB): domain Bacteria; phylum Desulfobacterota; class Desulfobaccia; order Desulfobaccales; family 0-14-0-80-60-11; genus JAPLJC01. The sequence goes on from JBEKDQ010000124.1 coordinate 3,836, forward strand.
AACCCCTCCTGTAGTATTACCCGAGATTATGCGGCCGCCTGGGCCCCGCAAGCGAAAATGGTTTTGGGGACCCCTTTGCCAGGGGAAAATCCCCCCCAAGCTTCTATCCTTGACGCCGAATCCCCACTGGACGGTACGGTAACATATTTTGCGCTGAAAAAATATCTTTTCTTCGATTTAGCGCATACCTATTTGTAAGGTAAACACTCCTGCGGAATAATCAAGATTGAAGGAACTGTTCCACTGTGCCACGGAGGGTCTAAGGTTAGGCCCCACTGAAGGTCTGCAGATCACCCTCACTTTTAGTTTTTGAATCTCGAGGGGTTCAACCAAAACGACCGGTAATATATTCTTCGGTCTTTTGGTGCGAGGGGTTGCTGAAGATTTTCTGGGTCGGACCGGACTCAAAGATCCTTCCCTGCCAGAAGAAGGCCGTATAATCGGAAACCCGGGCCGCCTGCTGCATATTATGAGTCACCATGACAATGGTGTAGGTTAGCTTCAGAGTATGGATTAATTCCTCGATTTTGGCCGTGGCAATGGGATCAATGGCCGAGGTGGGCTCATCCATCAATAGCACCTCCGGTTCCATGGCCAAGACCCGGGCGAGGCACAGCCGCTGCTGTTGGCCGCTGGATAGGGCCGTCCCCGGGCGGTACAGGTCGTCCTTCACTTCCTCCCAGACGGCCGCCCGGGTTAGCGCCTCTTCCACCCGGTCCATCAATTCGCCCCGTCTCAGGCGATAGTGCATCTTGAGACCATAGGCCACGTTGTCAATGATACTCATGGGAAAGGGAGTGGGGATCTGGAAGATCATCCCCACCTTGCGGCGCAGTTCCATGAGGTCATAGGAGGGATCCAGGATATTTTTGCCATCAAGCAATATCTCCCCGGTAGCTCGCTGCTCTCCATAAAGCTCATAGATCCGGTTGTAGATGCGGATATGGGTGGATTTGCCGCAACCGGAGGGTCCAATGATGGCCGTCACCCGGTTGCGGGCAATTTCCAGGTTATTATCGACTAATGCCTGTTGGTTTCCATAAAAAAAGTTCACCTGGCGGGCGATGATCTTAATGGACCTTTTCGAACCTGAATAAGCTGCCATAGATTTTTCATCAATGGTGCCGTCCAGGGGAAAAAGGGTTGGGTCTGCCGTAATGGAATCCATGTTTTGCATTTTCCTTCGGCGCAAGGGGAATGATTTAGGATCAGAACCGAAGTGACTGGGATTCTTCCAGGAAAAGGCTGTGCGACACTCTCTGAATGGTTCCCTTTCGGGGAACTGCAATTCTATGCTTAAATTTTAATATTGTATTGTTAAAGAATTATGAGGATAAGGTTAGCATTTGAATATTTATAAAGTCCCGAATGAATCCGGATCTGGAGAGAGAATAGGCTTCCCTGGGTCCGAAAGGGGCGGGGAGGGTCTACAGCTTCTCAGCGGATGGTTCTAGAGCCGGGAGGCGGGGAACATCCTGCGGCTGGCTGTAGTAGCGGATGGCGCTCTCGCCGACCAAGCGGGACATAGTCAGGGCCGCCACACCCCCGGTGGCCATAGAGACCAGGGGATGGAACCCCAAAGCGTCAGCCACGAAGGGAGCACCCACCGCGATGCCGGTGCCGGCTACCACTGCCGCCATCTCCGGAACCCGCGCCTCATCGTCGATATCCTTGCCGTACAGCAAGGCGATCTCCATGATGAGGTAGAGGTGCATGCGCACCAGAGCGGAAGTCCCCCCCACAAAGCCCACAATTTTCAAGGCATGCCCGATTACAGGGATCATGGTGGGTAAATCGAGGATCAACCCTCCCAGGAAAGAAAGCTGGGTCTGGGCGGTGATTAGACGGCGGGCCTTCTGCTCCGCCGCCTCTTCAGGGTAGCGGTCATTAATGTTGGCCACCACCTTGCGAATGCGGTCTTTGCGCAAGCGCAGGAAGAAATAGAGGAAATCATCGGTCAGACGGCTTTGCTTTGCGGGTAAGGGTGGCGCTGGAGACATGGGCGTGGTCCTCCATCAGCGGGGAAGTTGAACCCCATCTTTTTATCAAAAAGCGGAATCTTTGTCCTTATAAATAAAAGGCATCCTTGGGATCCACTTTCCTGTTTGCTCTTTATAAATTTTGTAGCCCTCGCCAAACTTGGCTTCCAGTAATTTCTCTTCATAGCTGGCAAGATAATTATAAAAGATGCAGATAGCAACCCAGAGAACCAGAGAAAAGAGGGAAGCCGTGGAAAGCGCCAGGCCAAGGTAAAACAGGATGCACCCGAGATACAGAGGGTGCCTTACATACTTGAAGGCTCCGGTGGTTACCATGTCGCCGGAGCGCTGGGAATGACTGACTACCCCATGGCCTGACTTGAACAAGAAAGCGGCGACGGCAAGGCAAGAAACCAAAAAGATTAGCCGGATATACCATGGTAGATAGAGGAAGGTCGATAGGTGCAGAAAAAACGAATCTGCCACCCAAACGATCAGAAACAAGCCAAGCAGGATCAGTTGACCAGCATCGCCGTAAGGGTGTTCGCCGTTTTTTTCCTTGATTCCATCAATCTCAGGCATGGCCTCAAATCCTTAGCTGTCGATGTTTTGCTCACTGCCAGTGGTCTGTTCTGCAACCGGACACTACTGAGGTAGGGGGAGGTAATATAACCTCTTTAAATCCCTCTAAATCGCCTTTTTTCAAAGGTGGACTTAACCATGCCAAATCCAGCGTTCCAGTCCTGATATTATGCCCAGCTAATTGTGAAACACAACACTAGGGGCGGAGGCCAGGGACCCGCAGCCGCCGGCCCTTGCCGCCGTCTTCCCACCCCGCGGCCCTCACCCCCGCACCCAATGGCGGCCCTCCAGCAAGGTGGCCAGGGACAGGAAGTTATAGGGGTGGAGCAGGGCCCCCAGGCCTTGCAGCCATTTCCCCTGGCGCAGGGCCGCCAGACCGTCGGCCACCGACACCGCCAGGTACTGATAGACGCTGGGGTCCCGGTAGCAGTCGATGGCGCAGGCCTGGCAGCCATCCCGGATGGCACCCAGACGGTGGATCTCCTCCAGGGGGCCCAGGGGGGTGGCCTGGTAATGGCAGCGGGAAACCTGCAAGTGCCAGTCCACGAAGAAGTATTTGTATCCCGCCAGGCAGGGGAAACGGCCGGGACGCTGTTGCAACTGACGCTGCAGGTCCGTCAAACCCAGCTTGGGGTTGAGGATGACCAACGGGGAGATGGCCTTCAATTCCTTGATCCGGCCAAACCAGCGGTACAGTTCCTCCGGGGTGAAGTCCACGGAAGAGTGCTCGGCGAACCCCAGATAGGAGGAGTGCAGCCGGG
>JBEKDQ010000125.1:0-7095 GCA_050014275.1 Desulfobaccales bacterium
ACCGCCTCTTCCAGAGGCTCGCCCGCGGCGTGTTTTTCTTCGATAAAGTCGAAGAGCACAATGACATGGCTGACGATCACCCCCACCAGACTGACAATGCCCAAGAAGGCCATGAAACCGAAGGGCTCCCACCCGGCACAAGACGCAGTATTTTGAGATCCTTGGCAACCGCGCCAGCTGCAAGGACCGGGATTACCTTCGTAGAGAGGCTTGCGCTACCGCCGCCTGCCGCCGCCCCTTCCACCTGAGGGTCGACTGATGCCGCCACCCCCGGAAGGCCAGCCGCCTCTGCCGCCGGGGCTAACGGACTGATAGCGCTGGAAGTTCTGGGTGCGCATGTCGCCCCGCTGGCGGGCGGCATAGTCCCGGTTCAACTGGCCGGTATTGGGGCTGGGGCGGGTTGCCGGGCGGGCTGCGGCGTTGCTGGCAGGGCGAGCCGCAGCTCCGGGTCTGGACCACTGATTTCCCTGGCGCGACTGCCAGTTGCCGGCCTGGTCTCTGCGATAGACATTGCCGTTTCTATCGGCCAGGACGTTGTCCCGGCCGCCAGCCGGCCGGACTTTGGGCTGAGCTGGTTTGGCGGCGGGCCTGGCGGCAGGCATGGTGGCGGGCCTCCCAGCTTGGGGGCCTCCTGGCCGGGGCGTTGCGGGTCCGCCCGGGCGTCCCGCCCGGCCAGCCGGAAGGGTGGTGGGCCTGGCGGCAGGCATAGTGGCTGGCCTCCCCGCTTGAGGGCCTCCTGGCCGGGGCGTTGCGGGCCCGCCGGGGCGTCCCACCTGGCCCGCCGGAAGGGTGGTGGGCCGGGAGGCCAGCAGATTCTGGTTACCAGGCCGATTATAGAGGTTCGGCCGGTTCGCCGGACCGGTCACCGGATGGATGATGGGCCGGCCGCGGGGATGCCAGTTGATCATATTATTATGGATAATATTGATATTGATGTTGTTATAGCCACCATGTCCCCACCAGCCGGCGCCGCCCCAATAGCCATGAGGAGGGCCCCACCAGTTGTTCGCAATGGCCGCCACCCCGACGCCCACCGCTGCCGCAGTCAGGCCGGCTGCCAGCCAGGAGCCGGGGTAGTAATAGGGAGTCTGGTACCCCCAGGACCCCGCGTAGGGGTCGTAGGAGGCCGCATAGCCGTAGGTGGACGGCGGAGGAATGTAGGCGTCCGGGGCGGAATATCCGGAGTAGTCGTAGCCGGTGCCGTAGACCACCGTACTGTTGTCCACATAGGAACCGGTGTATCCTGGGGTGTAGCCCACGGTGACCGTATCGTCGGTGCTCTCATAGACCTTGACGTACCTGGCGCTATAGCGGGGGTTGCTGGGGGGGATCTTGTCCACTTCCTGAGGCGGCTGCACCGATACCGTCCAGGGGCCTTTGGGGGAGCCGGCCTCGTACCAAACCCCCTGGTCCACGGCATAATATTTGGTCCCTTCTTTAAACACAGTCTTGCCGGTATTTACGGCATATTCCAGGTTGGTGTCGCCAATCTTCTCAAACTTGGGCTCCCCGGCATACTCTACCTGAATAGCGGCTTTTTTCCGGTCAATGGTGGCGGTCTGGGGAATGGAGTTGTCCAGGACCGCCTCCTTGGCCTGGGGAGTGCCCCCCACGCTCACCAGGACAAAGCCCTTGGCCGAATTTTCCGGAATCCGGGCGAAATCTCCGGGAAGCTTATCCGGCGCCACATAGGCCCAAGGGCCATTGGCCAGAGACCTGGTCTGGAACCAGCGGCCCGAGATGATTGCGAAGTATTCCTGGGTGGCGGTGTCCAGGAAGATATTGTTCTCGGTATTGCTCACGTAAAGGAGGTTGGTATCTTTAATGGGGGTGTATTGGGGCTCTCCGTCGGTCGCCAGCAGCTCCGCCGGCACAGTGCTGACGATGACTTCCGGCATCTTGCCCGCCTTGGCTTCCACCTTTTGGGGACCCTCTTTGCCCTGGCCGGCTTTTGCTACTTCGGCCTCCAAGGCGGTTATCGACTCCGGCAGCTGGTCCACGCCCTTAAAGGGGCCTTGGAGATCGGCGGCGGCCAGCCAGGTCTCCCCGCCCTTCAGGTAATAGGTCCTGGTCTTGGGATCATAGAGCATGATAAAAGGCGTGTTCGCCACCCTCATAAGGGAGGATTTGGGCACCGGCAGCAGCTTGGGGTCGCCGTCCAGGGGCACCAGCACCGCGGGGTGGCTGACGAAGATAATCTTGGGCGGCTCGTTTTTCAGGCCCTGGTCCCCGGCCTGGGCCTTTTCCCGCACCTCCAGAGCGGCCAGCAGCCGGTCCAGGCCGATGGGAATGGTCCAATCCTGCATCTCTTCGTTTAAAAAGGCCTTAAGCCTCTCCACCTGCTCCGGCTTGGCCTGGGGAAACTTGGCGTCGGTAACCTTGACCTCTGTAATGGTGGCCATGCGGGTATCCCGGTCGGTGAGGACGCGGCCGGAGAGCCAGACGGCACCGAACACCGGCTCTTTCCATTCCGTTTTCTTCACCGAGATCGCGGCCCGGCCGGTAAGGACATCGTCCTTAAAATCCTCGAGCTGCGGTTGGTACATGACCACGGTGCCTTTGGGGTGCTCGAAGCGTTTGGGCCACTTATCGTTTGACTCCTGGGCCATAACCGCCTGGCTGCCGAAGGCCACAATCAGGGCCAGGACCAGACCGGTAAAACCAACCTTAGCCATTAATTGCCACTCCGGGCGTTCTCTGTCCATAAAAAAAGACTCCTCTCAAGCAATTATTATGAACTAACAGTAACCAACCGGGTTCGCAAGTCAACTGGTCTATTCTGAGATTATGCGGCCGCCTTGGCCACCGCAGTTAAAATGCGGTTTTGGGGAGCCCTCTCACCGAGTTTAACCCCGGAAAGCTCTTTCTTTTTGTAGCCAAATTGTCTTGTGGGGGGGGCATGATAGCACAAACTCTTAGGTAAAAACTATTGTATAATTTCGAGGCCGGGCCTATCTCTGGGGAGCATCTCCCAATCCATTGTCCACTCCTTTTCGCCTCTCAGAAAAGGGGCCACGCATTGCATGGGGTGTTTTTAGAGCTATTTTGTCGGCACCGCATTTTTCCCAAAACCCAAGGTGCCCCTAATAATTTCAACCTCTTACCTGCAAAAATCGGCGTTTACTGTAGAAGTTGGGCTTGACACCGAAAAAATACCCTTTTTACAAAAGGCTCATTGGAGCTTTAAACCAATGTATTCCTAGCGGCAAAGATAAAAGGGGGCTGCCCGGAAATTCCCCGATCAATGCTGGTCAATGGAGGTCGAAGGTTCACTTTCTGGAACGGTTGTATACGTCCTCCGGAATGACATTTGCCAGAAGAACGCCATTCAACTGGGCGGTTGGGGATGGATATTTGGGTTTCGCCAGTTCTTCCTTCGAATATCTTTTCCCCACCGGATACCAAGCATAATCGGAAACCGTGGCCCGCCGCTGGCGTATTTGGTTCTTAGAGACATTGATGACTAGCAGATCCGTAGCGATGGTGACGGGGCCGTCGTACCAGTAGCGGATATCGTCAAGTGCTGGTTTGAGGTTTTCCGGGTTGGCCGTAAAATGAGTAGCCACACCGAGTCGAGGTTTGGTCTTACTGAGGATATAACCCAAGGCCAACTGCGGGGTATGGGAGGAATCCTGAATCGCTCTGCAGTAAGCGACCGCAAACTCATAGCCCGGATCTCCCCGCTGCAATCCGCTCAATTTGGTAGCCCAGATTTCCGGCGGCACGGTCATCTCATGGATCAACACGTCCACCCCTTTGGCCTGGTCAAGGACATATTTATTAGGCAAGGTATCGCCGGTAAAGACCATGCTAAGGCCATTCCACTCCAGCTTATAACTTATGGACCCATTCCTGGCATGCACCGCCGGAAAATGCGTAATTTTCACACCGTTGCAGTCATAAGCAGTACCGCCAACCGTCATGTACGGACATTCATGCACCATGATATCATAGCCATCCCCACCCTTTTTAAGACCGGTTGGCAAAAAGCTAAAGCTTTCAATATGCCACTTCATCATCTCTTTCATTCTATTACAGAAAACCTGTATCCCTTCGTCAGGCGTATCCCCGCTGGGTCCCCAAACATAGAGGGGAGTCTTGCGGTCAGTGGAAGGCCCGAAACAGTAGATGAATGACAAGTCGCTGCCATGATCCGCATGTAAATGGGTGAGAAATATCTTGTCCATGCGTGAATATGGTACGCCGCAGGCCACATACTTGGAAGTCACCCCTGACCCACAGTCGAATATGAAGCTATCTCCGGTGCCCACTTCGACAAAAACGCTGTTTGCTTCCTGTTTGAGACGCGGGATGAAACACGTCCCCATAAACGTGATCCGCATTTCATTTTCGGCCAGCTTTTCCCCTGGCAAGAAAGAAGGTTCTCCTGGCTGTTGTGGCGAGTCGCTTGCCTGCCGGTCTTTACCGAGGGAAGCCCCCCAAGCGGCATCGACCGGCACCAGGGCATTGCTCGCCACAACGGTTCCCAAAGTTAACCCTGAAAGTTTCAATAATTCTCGGCGCGTCAAATTAGTCTTCATTTTGCTCCCTTTTCTCTGCGGTTGTTAGGTCAGGCTCCGAAGTCGTTATGGCGTGACGATATTAAACCAGGGATCGAAGTTATCCATCAGAGACAGCAACTCCCCCAACTTCTCCATTTGCCCTTCGATCTTGATGTCCCCTGCGGCAATTTTGGCTAGGAACTTGGGCTGGCCGCCCATGATGGCTTCGCCAAACGCCGCCCGGGTCAGGGTCACGGAAGCGTCCGCCTCTTTCGCCTGTTTGTTGGCTGTGTTATTCAAGGCGCCGTTTTCCAAGGCCAGGACATACTGCTCCTTGGTGTCGGTGAAGTTCCAGTTGATGGTGATGGTCTTGCCCTCCGCCTTGGGGCCGTTGAGCCGGACGCCCAGGTAGTCGAAAAACAGGCCCAAGGGCATGGCCCGGATGGTATCGGGGCTGGCCGTGGTGCCCGTATCCTCCCTGGCTATCCCGTGGCGCAGTTCCTGGGCCCCGGTGAGATAAAAGTTGCGCCAGGGGCCCGATTCCGCCTGGTAGCCCAATTGCTCCAGGGCCTTGGCCTGGAGCTCCTTTGCCGCATGGTTATTTGGGTCGGCAAAAACCACACGGTTCATGACTTCGGCCACCCAACGGTATTCGCCTTTGTCGTAATATTCTTGAGCCTTCTTGATGACCGCCGCGGCGCCCCCCATGAATTCCACGTAGCGCTTGCTGGCCTCTTCCGGCGGCAGGGGGTGGAGGTTGGCGGGGTTGCCGTCGAACCAGCCCAGGTATTTGACGTACACTCCCTTGACGTTATGGTTTACTGAGCCGTAATAGCCCCGGCAATACCATTCCTTTTCCAGGCTTTCGGGCAGCTGGATCATCTCGGCGATCTCGGTCATGGTGTAGCCCTCGTTGGCTAGCCGCAGGGTCTGATCGTGGAGGTAGCGATACATGTCCCGCTGTTTCTTGAGGCGGTCGACGATACGCTCCCGGCCCCAGATGGGCCAGTGATGGACGTTCAGCATGACCTCAGACTCATTCCCCCAGCGCTCCAGGGTCTCATCGAGGGCCTTGGACCAAGCCAGGGCGTCGCGAGTCTTGGCTCCCCGCAGGGTATAGAGATTGTGCAGGTTGTGGCAGCAGTTTTCCGCCGGGCAAAGCAGCTTGAGCTGCGGCAGATAGAAATGCATCTCGGCCGGGGCTTCGGTGTCCGGGGCCAGTTGGAAGACGAATTTGAGGCCATCGAGGATCATTTCCTGGCCGGACTTGGTGACCACGTCCGTGGGCGGGATCAGGGTGACGGTGCCGGTGGACACCGTGGGGCCCAGGCCCATGGTCACCTTCCCCTGGGGCCCCGCTGGCAGGAAGACCCCATACATGTAACCGGCCCGGCGGCTCATGGCCGTCCCGGCCATTACGTTTTCATCCAGGGCAGCCTTGAGGAAGCCTTCAGGCGCGATGACCTTGATCTTGCCGGCCTTCACGTCATCCTCGGAGATGACGCCCTTGACGCCGCCGAAATGGTCCAGGTGGCTGTGGCTATAGATCACCGCCACCACCGGCTTCCGGGGCCGGTGCTGATAGAAGAGGTTCAGGGCGGCCCGGGCGCATTCTGCCGAGATGAGGGGATCCACCATAATTATGCCGGTATCGCCCTCGATGAATTCGATGTTGGAGGCGTCGGCGCCCCGGACTTGATAAACCCGGTCGGTTACCTGGAACAGGCCGGCGTAATTAAGGAGCTGGGACTGGCGCCAGAGGCTGGGGTTGACGGTCTCAGGGGCGGCAGCGTCTTCCTTGATGAAAGAAAAGCCGCTCAAATCCCAGACCGGCTTGCCCTCCTGATTGCGGATCACCCCATTGTCCGGCAGCGGGGCGATGAAGCCCCGCCGGGCGTCCTCAAAATCCCGTTTATTGGCAAAAGGGAGTTGCTGCAAAACCGCATCATTGATAAGTTTGTACATTCCGGCTCTCCTTGTCATTGTGTTCTCTAAACTAAGTTTATGCGGCCGCATTGGCCCCGCAGTCGAAAAAATGGCTTTTTGAAGCCCTCTAAACGAGTTTAATCCCGACAAGTCTCCTCTTTTTTAGCCAAATTGTTTCGTGGGACGGATGATAGCACAAATCTATATGAATCTGTCAACAGAACCCCGGACCTGCTAATTATTTTAGAAATCTTGGCATATCTGCCCCTCAGAACCAAGATACCTCTCTTCTGCGGAGCAATGGACCCCAGGGCAACCCGGCCCGGTAATGGGGACCAGGGAAAAGCCGAGTCCGCATGCACCTACCACCTCTTATAAGAAAGTCACGGTAAGAGAGACAAACAATTATAGCGGCTAACTTGCCATGACAGAAACTTATCTAATTTCCTGAGAAAATTGTGATATGTTTTGTCTATCAGCATCAAGCTGATTACATCAAAGACTGGAGGTGGAGCATGAAAGTTTCCAAGGCCGTCAAATTGTTCCTGGATTACCACAAGCTGAACTCCCAAAAAAAATACGATCAGGGCCTATGGATCGCTCTTGGCCAAATTCAGGGAGTATTTTCCTGACCACGACCTGGCTTCCATATCGCCAGAGGAGGTAC
>JBEKDQ010000126.1:0-7084 GCA_050014275.1 Desulfobaccales bacterium
ATCTTCAGCTTGACGGCGTATTCCAGGTCATCCAGACGAAAGCGCAGCGACCCGCCCAGGCCCCTGCTCCCCATGATTAGATCGAAAAAGACGTAGAGGTTCTCTTCCCCGGGGCTGGCCAGATACAAGAGGGTTGCGGGACCCAAATCCTCCAACCGGGTTTCGGGGCCGAATTGCTCATTAAAGCGGCCCAGCCAGGAACGGAAGCCCTGGTCCGCCGCCATCCTGGCCCGGAAGCGCTCCAGATCGATAACTTCAGCCATCGTCATCCTGCCGGTTCTCAGCCTGTTGGGACACCAGTTTGAGCCCCCCATAGATGTAGTGAATGCCGGAAAGGGCCGTGAGGCCGCCGGTGATATAAAAAAAGGCGGTCAAAATTCCAGGCGGCAGATGGCATAACTTTGCCTTTGCCAGCAACACCAGGCCCACAGTGAGCAACTGTACGGTGGTGGTCCATTTGCCAGCCACGGACGGCTTGATAACCAGGGGATAATCCGTCAGGCGCAGGATCAACGCCCCCAGGCCCAGGATGACATCCCGGCTGATGACCATCACCGTCAGCCAGGAGGGGATTAACCGGGAAATGCTCAAGGTCACGAAACTGGTGGACATCAGGAGCTTATCCGCCAGGGGGTCCAGGTAGCTCCCCAGACGGGATTTCTGCTGCCACCAGCGGGCGATAAGGCCGTCCGCCAGGTCGCTCAACCCGGCCAGGATAAAGACGATCAGGGCCTGGCGATAGCGGCCCTCAATCAAAAAGATGATGAATAAGGGGGTAAGGAGAATCCGAGTAAGGGTGATGAGGTTGGGGATGGTTAAACGGGCTTGGGAAAGGGGCGGAGAAACCATGATTGAGTTTTGAGTTTCGATTGGAGTTTCGATTGGAGTTTCGATTTTGCACTTTGGATTTTGCAGTATCCTAACATAGAAATGGACGGAAAACCAATGGTTTGAGGGGGCTGCGAAATTTTCCCGGTGAGCAGGTAAAAAAACTGAATTTCGAATTTTCGATTATGGAAATTTAATTTGAGGCCGGGATGAGGGAAAGACTGGGTGGGTTTTCCCTTCGACTGTCCAGCGAAATTATTGTACATTATCAGCAGGTTTTTCCCGGATCTCCGGCTCCTTGCCAAACCCCTTCCCTGGATCTTCCGGCAGCAGCCGGTAGTTCCCGTAGAGTGCGCACTGCGCACCTTTAACCCGTAGGGTGCGCACTGCGCACCTTTAGGTTATAGGAAGGAAGCAGTAAGATCTCGGTGCGCACTGCGCACCTACATAACTCAAAACTCGAAACTCAGGAGGGGGCATGCGGGCGGTGGTGCAACGGGTCAAAGAAGCCTGGGTTCGGGTGTCCCAAGAGGAAGTGGCCAGGATTGGGCAGGGCCTCCTGGTCCTGGCGGGGGTGGCGGTTGACGATGGCCCCGGCGATGTGGACTATCTGGCTCAAAAGCTGGCCCATCTGCGAGTCTTTCCAGGGGCAGAGCGCCTCCTCAATTTATCCCTTCTGGACACGGGCTTCGAGGTGTTGCTGGTCTCCCAGTTCACCATCCTGGGGGATTGCCGCAAGGGCCGCCGCCCCTCCTTTGATGCGGCGGCGCCTCCGGAGCTGGCCGAAATGCTCTACCATGAGCTGGCCGCCAGGCTATCCGGCTACGGTCTAAGGGTAGCTACCGGCCGCTTCCGTCAGATGATGGAAGTGGGCCTCATCAACGACGGCCCGGTTACCCTGCTGCTGGACAGCAAAAGAATCTTCTAGGCCCCCGGGGTTTGATAACATCGTGATTAGAACTCATGGTATTCCCTGGTTTAGCAACTGAGCCAGTGCGGAGGTCTGGCAGCTTCTTCCGGACTCCCCGGCTCAAGCTTGGGACCCGATTTCATAAATCCGGTAACGTATTTATTAACAGCGGGAGCAAGTGATTAATTCCCCCTCACCCGGTGTCGTCCCCCAATGGGGGCCCTTTGGGGGAAAGGGAACAAGAGCCAACCCTTGAAATGCTCCCTCTCCCCCCGGCGGGGGGAGAGGGCTGGGGTGAGGGGGGGGGTCGACAAGAAACGCCACCATGTTTAAGAAATCAAGTACTTAGTTATTAACCGAAAACCCACTCACCGCGAACCGGTTGCTATGCTGCCCATTTACTTGAAAGACCAGGATTTTTCCCCCCCTGAGGAGCCCATCTACTACCTCCTCACCCGGCAGGGCCTCTTTCTGGTGAAGCACACCCCGTTCTTCCAGGCCGTGGTGCCCGCCGCCGGCATACCCTGGCTGGCTCCCCAGGAACCGGAGGTGCGCCTTTGCGGCCCCCCGTTGCCCGCGGGCCTGCTGCTCCAGGCGGTGGCCTTTTTCCGAGAGGTGTATTCCCGCCACCAGAGCGAAGCCGTGGCCCTGCTTGCCTGGCGGCAGGACGGCCACTCCTATGAACTGGTAATCCCCCACCAGACCGTGGGGGGCGGCCATTGCGATTATCGGGTTCGGGATTTCCCCGCCGGCCTTCGCCGCCTGGGTACCATTCACAGCCACGCCGGCCTTGAGGCCTTCCACTCGCAACGCGACGAAGCCGACGAGCGTTACGAAGACGGCTTTCACCTCACCGTGGGCAACCTCGACGGCGACCTGAGCCTTTCTTGCTCCGTGGTAGTCCAGGGTTACCGCGGCTATCTGCCCCCGGAACACCTCATTTCCCCTTATCCCATTCCCTGGGTTGAGGCGCCACCGGCCGAGGATTGGGCCGGGGAGGTGGAGGACAAGGTAACCCCCTTGCCCCGTCCCATCGAGTTCGGCGCCTGAAGGGGCGATTTGGCTTATTTTGCTTTTTGCTAGTTTCAAACTACGGTTTTTTAACCCCCCTTTTCCAAAGGGAGACTTTAATACCCTGGGAGCTCAGGTTTTTACTTGATTTAATGCCATACTATTTACGAATACAATAATATCTCCAAATGTTATCACCCTCTCCCCAACCCCCTCCCCTCTTAGGGATGGGAAGTTTTTAGGGCCAATATATATTAAATTTATACCATAAACACGATACCAGGGTCGGCGCTCGGAGAAACGGAAAGAAACGGAACCTCAGATGGGCAACACTAGCGAGATCAAGGCCATCGGCATCGGCGGCATCGGCTGCGCCTTGCTGCCCTTCCTCTGCCGCTACCTGCAATATTCCGGGGAGCGGACCCGCCTCACCCTTATCGATGGCGACCGTTTTGAACTGGCCAATGCCCCTCGCCAGGCCTTCACCCGACCGGGCAATAAAGCCGAGGTCAAGGCCCGGGAACTGGCCCAGGAGTTCGAGGGAATGTCCTTGCGGGCTGTGCCTGAATACCTCACCGCCGCCAACCTCCACTACCTGATTAGGGAGGGGGACATCGTCTTCCTGATGGTGGATAACCACGCCTCCCGCCACCTGGTGGACGGGTACGTTGCGGCCCTCCGGGACCTCACCCTGATCTCCGGGGGCAACGACTACGAAGACGGCAACGTCCAGCTCTACCTACGACGTGCCGGCCGGGATTTGACCCCCTCCCTGGGACGCTATCACCCTGAGATCGCCCAGCCCAGGGACCGCAACCCCGCCGAGCTCTCCTGTGAAGAACTCATGGCCGCGGGCGCCCCCCAGCTCCTGTTCACCAACCTCATGGTGGCCAGCCTGATGCTCAACGCCTTTTATACCCTGCGTCTGGGCTCCCCGGGCTACGGCGAAGTCTACCTGGATATCCGGCAAAATCTCTGCCGCCCCGTTACCAGGCCAGTGTAATCCCAGTAGTGTCCGGCAACAAAATTGCAAGAGGAAGATTACACTATCTCGCAGTTAAACTCTAGACCATTGTAATTTCAGCGATATCAACATATGATATCGATGCAACTAAATCTCCTCTCCCCTGCGAGGGGACGTCTTCATCGGCCGTTGCATACCCCCCCTCACCCTGCCCTCTCCCCCCAAGGGGGTAGAGGGAAATAGCTTGTAAATTCAATGAATTGATTAGATAGTGGGCATACCTAAGTTCCAACAAATCCCTACTGCCTGCCTCATAGCAAAAACCTTGCCGGACACTACTGGTGTAATCCCAGGTTGCCGTCAAAAGTGGAAGAATCTTTTGTAGGGGCGCACAGTGGCGCAGGCTTCCAGCCTGTGATTGGGTGCGCCCACCAGGGGGCGGACGCCCGGGTCCGCCCCTACACCAAAAGAACCAACGAGACGGCAGCCTGGTATAGGATGGCCGGCCCGGCAGGCTTCCAGGGCGGCTGTCCCATACCTGACAGGCCACGCCAGTTTTGGAAACAACCGGGAGTTCAGGCGGCCCGGAAAAAAACTCGGGGGAACCCCGATCCGGGCTTCCCCCGCAAAATTAAAGACAGCGGATCTGTTTGGTTGAGCTTTCCCTATCCCGACGCCTTTACTTTGTTTGCCCTTCTCTTAAGCTTTTTCCCGGGGAACTCCTGCACTCCCTCCACCCCCTCCGGTTTCACGATTTCCGCCATGAAATCATATTTCTGACACATGAAGGGATAGGCTTTGGGATTGGCGTGGATCTTCAGGCAGTAATAGGGCTTGCCGTCGCAGTAGATCGTCAGACCGAAGGCGCTGGTCCAGGAGATATATTCTATCCAGCCATGTGCTGGGATCATAAGTGTGGCATCGCTATTTCCCGAGGATACCGACACATCGCATTTGGTTCGATTTTTAATTATTCCAGTATATTTCCGGGTTTCCTTTTTAAACCGCCGCGGTACGGGAAGATCACGCATTTGTGGCAAAAACGTCTCGTCCGGGAGAGGTTCAAAATACACCCCATGCTGTTCTGTGCCAGCTACTGGTGCTTCTGGGCCATATTTAACGACCGGCGCAGAGGGCGCGATTTGCTCACCCGCCCGGGTTCGGTCGATGGCACCCGCCAAACCCAAGCAGATTACTGCCACCAAGCAGATTATCTTCTCTTTCATGATCCCACCGCCTTGCTATTCAATCGGTTGGTGGCCAAAGGCCGAAGGCTCTTGAGCTTTTGGCGGTGCATACTCGCTCGTCATCGGCATCGGCTCATTGTTAAACTCATATTCAATTATCCCGCCCGATTCATCGTATTTTATCGACCTCAATCTTTTGCTGTAATTAATCATCGCCAAGGACCTGGCAAAGGGCAGCGGGTCACCCTGTGTCTGCGGCGGATAGACCCTTAATCCCAGCATGCCGCCCCCACCGCCGGAACTGGAACTGGAATTGGAACCGGAAATGGATTTGGATAAAGAGGCGCTGCCAACCCCGTTGAGGACCCCCGATAAAAGGGCGCTGCTTGCTAGCGAAGCGGCAGAGGAAGCGGCGGAGACGCCGGCCCCCCCGCCAAAGAGGCTGAAATCGGCCACCTGCCCATGGTGCACATCCCGAAATTGGCCGGTGGCATAGCCCTGTTGGTCAGCATCGATAAGGGTCGAGTTGTCCGCCGTAACGCATCCCCAAACCCCTAGAGCCATGATTAGCAGCAAATAGGAAATTTTTTTCATCACCTTCCCTCCCCAGGATTGAGCCCTCAAGCCAACCTGCATGCCGTTTTCTGAAGAAAAACATTGTAGTTAATGCTTACGTTCAACCTTTAGTTATTCTAAAAATTTTTGTCAAGAAAAAAATTAAAACTTCGTACTTTTTTATATAGGGGGAGAAACAAAACTGCCTAAACCCCTAAATCGACCACTTTGACTTTATTACCTCTAATGAAAAATCCAATAAGGGAATCCCTGATTTTGAAAGGATAAATCCCTGATTTTTTAAAGGGTGAGAGTTTTGGGGAGGAATAAATATTCCCGCTGAGAGGCTATCTTGGTTCCAGGGGGAAGGGGCTATTGCGAAGTATCACCGGCTCGATGATAACGGGCCGCTTCTGAAATGTCTGAGGAGCTATTAGACCTTTAAAAAACGTTCTGGCGAGATTGCTGCAGATTCCGTAAGGCCCTTTTTACAAGGTAAATAGGGGCGCCGAATTATCGGAAACAGCCTCCTTAAACAGCCAAAGTCTTTTCAGCCCGGCATAGATAAGGCCAGGTTTTAACCAGCCTGCCGCGGCTCAGGGGTTCTCCTGGCTATCTTCCGGCAAATCCACCGCCTCACCGGTGAGGGCCGCCACTTCCGAAAGCAGGGCTCGGAGCAGCTCTTTCTCGGGCACCTGGCGCAGTTTGCGCCCCTTTTTGAACAGGACTCCCACCCCCGCGCCTCCGGCTACCCCGATGTCCGCCTCCCGGGCCTCCCCCGGTCCGTTCACCACGCAGCCCATGATAGCCACCTTGAGGGGGGTGGTCACCGCCAGGAGGCGGCGCTCCGCCTCCTCCGCCAGCGAGAAGAGGTCCAGGCGGCAGCGGCCGCAGGTGGGGCAGGAAATCAGTTCTACCCCCCGCTCCCTGAGGTGCAGGGCCCGGAGAATCTCATAGGCCGCCCGCACCTCCTCCACCGGGTCCCGGGTGAGTGAGACCCGTATGGTGTCGCCGATGCCCTGGGCCAGCAGCATGCCGATCCCCAGGGCGGACTTTACCGTACCGGCGATCAGCCCCCCGGCTTCGGTCACCCCCAGGTGCAAAGGGTAATCCGTCTGGCGCGAGACCTCTCGGTAGGCCGCCACTGTCACCAAGACATCGGAGGATTTCAGGGAAATCTTGAAATCGAAGAAGCCCCAATCCTCGAACTTCTTGACCCACCGGAGGGCGCTGGCCGCCAGGGCCGCGGCAGTAGGGGCCCCATACTTTTCCAGCAGGTCCGCCTCCAGGGAACCGGCATTTACCCCCAGGCGCAGCGGCACACCCCGTTGCCGGCAGGCCTCCAGCACCTGGCGGGTCTTCTTCTCCCCCCCCAGATTGCCAGGGTTGATGCGGATGGCGTCGGCCCCCTGCTCCAGGGCGGCCAAAGCCAGACGATAATTGAAATGGATGTCGGCAATCAGGGGCAGCGGGCTCTCTTTTTTGATCTCCCCCAAGACCCGGGCCGCCTTCTGATCCGGCACCGCCAGCCGGCCCACCTCGCAGCCGGCCGCAGCCAATCTCTGGAGCTGGGCCAGGGTAGCGCCCACATTGCTGGTGTCGGTATTGGTCATGGACTGCACCACCACC
>JBEKDQ010000127.1:0-7069 GCA_050014275.1 Desulfobaccales bacterium
GAGCCCTCCCGCGGCATTGGTGAGAACCAGGGTTTTGAGGCCCAGGGCCGCCATCAGCCGCACCGAGAAGGTGGCCTGGGCCAGGGAATAGCCTTCGTAGGCATGGACCCGGCCATGGGATACGAGAACCGGTTTCCCTGCCAGCCGTCCCCAGTAAAGGTTGCCCCGGTGGCTGGGGCTGGTAGCCCGGGGGAAGTGGGGCAGTTCTTCGTAGGGCAAAGATCCCCCGCCTTCAATCTCCTTCGGCAGGAGGTTTTGGCCGGTCCCCAGGATGAAACCCCAGGTTGGGATTTCCTCAAGCCGGGAAGCCACCAACCGGGTGCATTCCTCCACCTGTTCCTGATAGTTGCGGCTCAAGCCGGGCTCCTTGTCGGCCGATCAGTCCCTTTAGCATAAGCCCCTTTCCGGGCTTCGTCAATACGCCCCGGGGACCCGGGCGGCCATTTTTTGCTTTGTCCTTGACAGTGGCCCGAATTGCTTTAAAAATACAGTATCACTCGGGAGCAGAACCCACATGGGCAGGCCCAAAAAGTGCCGCTGGGTGGAGACCGAACCGGGGGTGACCCTCTTCAAGCCCCGGGGGATTCCCCTGAGGTCCCTGGAACAGATGGTGATTACCGTGGACGAACTGGAAGCCCTACGCCTGGCTGATTTCCTGGAGATGACCCAGGAGGAAGTGGCTCAGAAGATGCAGGTCTCCCGGCCGACGGTGACCCGGATGCTGGCCCGCGCCCACCGGGCCGTGGCCGAAGCCTTGATAAAAGGCAAGGCCATTTGCATCGAAGGCGGGGATTACCGACTGGGGCAGCAGTGCGGCTCCTGCGGCCAGGGGGCCGCGTTGGGGAGCGGTGAGGCCCGCCCCGATTGTTGCACCTGCCCGGGGATGGACGAGGGGAAAAAGACCTAGGACAAGACCTCGATTTTTACGGAAAGAGACCTCAGCAA
Organism: Desulfobaccales bacterium; assembly: GCA_050014275.1. Classification (GTDB taxonomy): domain Bacteria; phylum Desulfobacterota; class Desulfobaccia; order Desulfobaccales; family 0-14-0-80-60-11; genus JAPLJC01. Next base: position 946 of record JBEKDQ010000127.1, read on the forward strand.
CCAGCCGGGTGAGTCATCCTGAGCCAAGCCCTTGGTGAACCGTTGCCGCTCCTGGTTCAAGCAATCTGCAAAAAAGATATATTTTGTGGAAAACTTGTGCTACCTTTCATGCAGCAAGCGATTGGGCTACAAAAATGAGGAACTTCTCTGGGATCAAACCCCGGATGGAAGGTTCAAAAACCCATTTTTAACCATGGATGCCAAGGCTGGGGCATAATCTCAGAATATTTCAATTTTCCACGTGGTATGACAATTTGGATACAAAAAAGAGGCAACTTTACGAGGTTTACCTCGGAAAGAAGGGCCCTAAAACCATTTTTGACTGCGTTGGCCAAGTCTGCCGTATAATCTCGGTTGAGATGGGATGCGGAAATGCTCCAGATTTTGATGCCAAACACACATATCCGAGAAAGACCAGGGCAGGCGATTCAAACAACTTTTTTGGTTCCATCAAGCGATCAACGCGACTTTATAAGCTGAAGGAGGACACGCTAAATGGCCAAGATACCGCAAGCAGTGCAGGAATTTATGAAAGGCAAGATGGGCTGGGTAGCCACGGCTTCTCCCGATGGCATACCGAATGCCACCCCGAAAGGGACTGTCAAGGTCATAGATGACGAGCATCTTGTCTTCGCCGATCTTTTTTCTCGGAAGACCCGGGAAAACCTTTTGAAAAACCCCAAGGTGGCTGTGACCGTCATTGACGAAAAGAGTCACAAGGGTTATCAGATCAAAGGCACTGCCGAATTGCTCACCGCCGGCAAGTTATTCGAGCAGATGGCGGAGGAGCTGAAAAAGGCCCCGATGAAACTGCCGCCAGCCACGTATGTGGTTAAAATTACGGTAAATGCAGTTTTCGATCAATCTGTGGGTCCCGAAGCCGGTAAACAAATTGTCTGATTGAATGGAGATAGTCCTGCCTGGTCTTTCGTGGATATGTGTGTATTTGGGCTTCCGGGCGCTTTCCGGCGAACTTCTCGTCTGAACCGATCTCGTATCCCGGAGGCCCCAGGTATTTTTACCTGGTCATAATGTTATCAGATGTGTCATCATATGATTCATATGGGTCTAGTGTCGCTTTTCAGAAATACCTTTAAAAATATCGACATGTTCTGGTAGCCGCAGGCTTTAGCCTGCGCTCATTTTATTAAGGATTTTCGTAAGCTTAAGCTTGCGGCTACATTTTAAAGGGCAAAAGAGGAAGAACATTTTTTATTATAAGGAAAATCTGAGACATGACAATAGTGTCGTGTCTCTGGAATATGTTTAATAAATATTGGCCCTAAAAACTCCCCCTCCCTGAGAGGGTAGGGGGTAGGGGGAAGGGTGATAACATTCTAAGATAACAAAAAAATAATCACCCCTACCCCACCCGGTGTTGCCCCCTCAAGGGGAAGGGGATAAAAGCAATTTCTTTTTTCCAGGTTTCTCTAAAACGCTACACCAGTTAGGGACCTTTTCAGAGGTTTCGGAATTTCTATTAAGACTGGCAATCCTTTGCAGGGGGAAACAAAGGAGATGGCCGAGATCAGTACTTACAAGGAGGCGGGGGTCGATATCGACAAGGCGGACGCCTTTATCCGGAGGATCCGCCCCCTGGTCAAATCCACTTACCGCACCGGCGTCTTGGGGGAGATCGGCGCCTTTGGCGGCCTCTTTCACCTGGGGGCGGACCGCTACCGGGACCCGGTGCTGGTGTCCGCCGCCGATGGGGTGGGCACCAAGATCAAGATCGCCATCCTGATGGACCGCCATGACACCATCGGCATCGATCTGGTGGCCATGTGCGCCAACGACATTATCGTCCATGGCGCCACCCCCTTGTTCTTCCTGGACTATCTGGCCATGGGGAGCCTCGACCCCGACACCGCCACCCGGATCATCGAAGGCATCACGGTGGGCTGCCGCCAGGCCCGCTGCTCCCTGATCGGCGGGGAGACCGCGGAAATGCCGGGCCTCTACCAGTCCGGAGACTACGACCTGGCCGGCTTTGTGGTGGGCGTGGTGGAGCGGGACCAGATCATCGACGGCTCCGAGATCGCCGTGGGCCACCAGATCATCGGCCTGAGCGCCAGCGGCCTGCACAGCAACGGCTATTCCCTGCTGCGCCGGGTCCTCCTGGAACACCACGGCTACGGGGTGAGCGATGAGATTCCGGAGTTGGGCGGCCCCCTGGGGGAGGAACTCCTCAAGCCGACCCGCATCTACGTGGAGACGGTCCTTAACCTGCGGCGGGATTTCCCCCTGGCCGGTATTTGCCACATCACCGGCGGCGGCCTCACCGGTAATCTGCCCCGCATCCTGCCCAAATCCTGCCGGGCCATGATCCGTCGCCAATCCTGGCCGATGCCCCCCATCTTCCACCTCCTCCGCAAGCTGGGGGACATCTCAGAGGAGGAGATGCTGCGCACCTTCAACAACGGCATCGGCCTGGTCCTGGTGGTGGACAAAGACCATCTGGCGGATGTCTTGTTGCGGCTCCATGGCCTCCACGAGCATGCCTTCGTCATCGGCGAAATCGCCGCCCGCAAAGACGGCGAGGCGCCGGTGGTCTATGTGTGACCCTGGTAGGGGCGCCCCGATGCCTCGCCCGGTAGTTTAACCTGCTGCTGAAACCCCCTACTCCCAGTAGGGTCCGGCAACAAAATTGCAAGGGGAAGATTACACTATCTCGCAGTTAAACTCTATGCCATTGTAATTTCAGCGATATCAACATATTATATCGATGCAATAAATCCCTTCTCCCTGCGAGGGGACGACACAGGGTGAGGGGTGGCTTCATTGGCCGTTGCCTACCCCCCTCACCCTGCCCTCTCCCCCCAAGGGGGGAGAGGGAAATAGCTTGTAAATTCCATGAATTGCTCAGATAGGGGGCATAGCTAAGTTCAAACAAATCCCTATTGCCTGCCTCATAGCAAAAACCTTGCCGGACACTACTACCCTACTCCCTCCTTTGCGCCCAGGCGCCTCGCCCTGGGAAATTCTTCCGGGCCGTTTCCCGAAGTCCCGCAAACATCAAAGAAAAGATTGACTTTCCCCTGGCAAAGATGATAAACATTAATCGGTTGTCTAGAACCCAGGGCTTGGATCCGGTGGTGACGGACCGAGACTCGCCGGGCGGCCCGAAAACCCCCAGAGAATCGGCCGGGGGTTTGTTTTTTTATGGAGATCATCAGCGATCCTCAAGAGATACAGGCCCTGGCGGCGGACTGGCGGGCCCGGGGACTCAGAATCGCCCTGGTGCCCACCATGGGCTATTTCCATGGGGGGCACTTAAGCCTGATGGAGTATGGCAAGACTATCAGCGAGAAGCTGGTGGTGAGCCTCTTCGTCAACCCGGCCCAATTCGGGCCCGAGGAGGATGTGGACCGATATCCCCGGGACCTGGAGCAGGACGCGGCCCTGGCCCGAGAGGTGGGGGTGGACCTCCTCTACACCCCCGAGGCCGCGGCCATGTATCCCCCGGGCTACCAGACCTTTGTTTCGGTGGAGCGGCTCAGCCAGGGGTGGTGCGGCGCCTCCCGGCCGGGGCACTTCCGGGGGGTGGCCACCGTGGTGCTGAAACTCTTTAACCAGGTGCAGCCCCACGCCGCGGTCTTCGGGGAAAAGGACTACCAGCAATTGGCGGTGATCAAGCGGCTGGTGGCGGATCTGGATCTGCCCCTCACGGTGGTGGGCCGGCCCATCGTCCGGGACCCGGACGGCCTGGCCCTGAGTTCCAGAAATGCTTATTTAAGCCGGGAAGAGCGGAGTGCCGCGTTGTGCCTGAACCAGGCACTCAAGGCGGCCCGCCGGCTGGTGGGAAACCGGGTTACCTCCCGGGAACAGATTTTGAAAACGGTTAGAAAAATCATCACCCAGGCGCCTTTTACCCGTATTGACTACCTGGCCCTGGTGCACCCCGAGACCCTGGAAGAAGTGGATCCCGTCCGGGGGGAGGCCCGCATGCTGCTGGCGGTGTGGGTGGGCCAGACCAGGCTCATTGACAATATGCTGCTCAGGGAGAGCCCAGTATGTTGCGTGTAATGATGAAATCCAAGATCCACCGGGCCACCGTCACCCACGCCGACCTCAATTATGAAGGGTCCCTCACCATCTCGGCGGAGCTGATGCGGGCCGCGGATATCCTGCCCTATGAAATGGTCCATGTCTATAACATCTCCAACGGCGAGCGATTTGAAACCTACGCCCTGGAGGGCGAAACAGACAGCGGGCTCATTTGCCTGAATGGCGCCGCCGCCCGCAAGGGGGCCCCGGGAGACCTGATCATCATCACCACCTACGCCACCTATGAGGCAGCGGAGCTACAGCAGCATCACCCCAAAGTGATCCTGGTGGACCGGTACAATCATCTGAAAGATACTACCCTCGCCGAAAAACCTCTGGCAATTTTCTCCATCCATAGTTAAAATGAATCGGTTTAGCGCCGGGGGTCCCCGGCGTGAGCCGCTATTTTTTGGTTAAGGAGCCCAGAAGTATGGCCAGATCCTTTTTATTCACTTCAGAGTCAGTTACCGAGGGGCATCCCGATAAGGTGGCGGACCAGATTTCCGACGCTATCCTGGATGCCATCCTTGCTCAGGACAAGTATGCCCGGGTGGCTTGCGAAACCCTGGTGACCACCGGCCTGGCCATGATTGCCGGTGAGATCGCCACCACTGCCCGCATCGACTATCCCGACATCGTCCGGGAGACCATCAGGGAGATAGGCTATTGCGACTCCTCCATGGGCTTCGACTGGGAGACCTGTGCGGTGCTCACCTCCATAGACCGGCAGTCTCCGGATATCGCCCTGGGGATCGAAGGCCGCGGCCTGACGCCGGAGCAGGGCGCCGGGGACCAGGGCCTGATGTTCGGCTATGCCTCCACCTCCACCGAGAATCTGATGCCCATGCCCATCTGGTATGCCCACCGCCTGGCGGAACGCCTGGCCAAGGTGCGGAAGAATGGCACCTTGCCTTTCCTGCGCCCGGACGGCAAGACCCAGGTCACGGTGCGCTACGAAGAAGATGCCCCCACGAGCATCCATACGGTGGTCATCGCGGCGCAGCACGACCCCGAGGTCAACTATGAGGACCTGGAAGAGGCCATTATCGAAGAAGTGGTCAAAAAGACCATCCCGGCCGACCTGCTGGTGGACACCAATTTTTTGGTCAACACCACCGGGCGTTTCGTGACGGGGGGGCCCCGGGCCGACTGCGGCATGACCGGCCGCAAGATCATCGTGGACACTTACGGCGGCCGGGGTTACCACGGCGGAGGCGCCTTTTCCGGCAAGGATCCCACCAAGGTGGACCGCACCACCTCCTACATGCTGCGCCACGTGGCTAAAAACGTGGTGGCCGCCGGTCTGGCCAACCGTTGCGAGGTGCAGGTGGCCTATTCCATCGGCCTGCCGGATCCCCTCTCCATCATGGTCTATACTGATGAAGAAGCCGCCGTCCCGGAAGCCCGGCTCCTGAAGATCATCAAGGACACCTGGAGCTTCAAGCCCGCGGCCATGATCCAATACCTGGACCTGCAACGTCCCATCTTCAAGAAGACCGCGGCTTACGGCCATTTCGGCCGCACCGACCCGGACTTCACCTGGGAATACTGCAATAAGCTGGACATCTTGCGGGAGAAGGCCGGTCTGAAGGGCCCATCCCCCAACTTTATCTGTCATCCCATATCCGCCGCCAAATGAGGATTACATGGATTACCACGTCAAGGATATAAATCTGGCCGATAAAGGGCTGCTACGGGTGGAGTGGGCCCAGCGGGACATGCCGGTATTGAACGCCATCCGGGAGCGCTTTGCCCGGGAACAGCCCCTGGCCGGCCTCAGGATCGCCGCCTGCCTCCACGTCACCACCGAAACCGGGGTCCTGGCGGCCACGCTCAAAGCCGGCGGGGCCACCGTCCGTGTCTGCGCCTCCAACCCCCTGAGCACCCAGGATGACGTGGCCGCCTACCTGGCCAGATATGAAGGCATCCCCACCTTCGCCATCAAAGGGGAAGACGGCGACACCTATTACCGCCATATCCTCCAGGCCCTGGAGCGCAAACCACAGATGACCATGGATGACGGCGCCGATCTGGTGTTCACCGTTCATACCCAGCGCCAGGAGTTGGTCCCCGGGAT
>JBEKDQ010000128.1:0-7066 GCA_050014275.1 Desulfobaccales bacterium
ACTGGGGCGCCCGGGTCCAGATGTTCAGAATCTCCACCAGCCGCTGATCCAACCCTTCCTGGTGCAGAAGCAGCGGAATCTCGTAAATGTTGTCCACGTCCTGGGCGGTGATCACCCCGTCGGTCTCCACGTTGCAGAAGAGGGCAATCTTGGCCTTGATCTCCATGCTCAGGAGCTTTTCGGTGCGGCACAGCAGCAGGTGGGGCTGGATGCCGATGGAGCGCAGTTCCTTGACGCTGTGCTGGGTGGGCTTGGTCTTGACCTCGCCGGCGGTCTTGATAAAGGGCACCAGGGTGAGGTGGATGTAGCAGACGTTGTCCTTGCCCAGGTCCCCCTTGAGCTGGCGGATGGCTTCCAGAAAAGGCAGGCTCTCGATGTCGCCCACGGTGCCGCCGATCTCGATGATGGCCACATCCGCCGCCGGCGCCACCTGGAGGATAGCCTGCTTGATTTCGTCGGTGATGTGGGGAATGACCTGGACCGTGCCCCCCAGGTAGTCGCCCCGGCGCTCCTTGGTAATGACGTTGTGATAGATGCGGCCCGAGGTGAAGTTGTTTTCCTGGCCCAGGGTCACCGTGGTGTAGCGCTCATAATGCCCCAGGTCCAGGTCGGTCTCGGCCCCGTCTTCGGTGACGTAGACCTCGCCGTGCTGGAAGGGGTTCATGGTACCGGGGTCCACGTTGATGTATGGGTCCAGCTTCTGGAAGGTGATGCGCAGGCCCCGGGACTCCAAAAGAGCGCCGATGGCCGCCGCCGCCACCCCCTTGCCCAGGGAAGACAGCACCCCGCCGGTGATAAAGATCAGTTTGGTATTCACAGGTTCCTTAATATACCCAGCTTTGGCGGATGTCAAGAAAGGTCTGGGAGCGCCCCGCCTCAGCCATAGGGAAGGGCTGCTAAACACCTGGGGGCGACGGTGGCACACGCTTCCAGCCTGTGATCGGATCGCCCCTGCACTTCCTAGAGGAAGGAATTGACGGGCGGCGCCCTCCCTACATCAGGTCGAATCGACTGGGGCCCGGCTTGTCATCGGACCAGCCTGGCTCCTAGTGTAATGTTTCAGGAAAACTTTAATAAAGTAACCCGCTTTATTCCCTCCCCCTTGAGGGGGCGACACCGGGTGCGAGTATTTTTTTTCTGTTATCTCCAAACGTTATCACCTTCCCCCCAACCCCCTCCCCTCAAGGGCATAATCGCTAACTTAAGTGAAAGTAAAAAGCCATGTAGGGTGCCACTGCGCACCGATCTCGCTTCCTATAATCGAATGGTGCGCAGTCGCACCCTACAGGAACTAAAGCCTGCGGCTACCAGAACATGTAGATATTATTAAAGGTTTTTTTGAAACACTACATCAGGTTGGCGTCGTCGACCATCGCCACCATCATGGTTTGCCTATGCTATCCATTGGCAAAGATAAACACGCGGGTTTTAATCCCCGGGTCGAGCCAGTGGCAAAACCTCAGCAGGCCAGGAAGGCGGTCTCGTTAAAAGAGCTTAGGATGTGGTCCCTTTCCCGGTATCTTGCGAAAATACTCGGCGGCCCGGCCGGTGGCCACGCGGCCCCGGGGGGTGCGCTGCAGGAAGCCGGATTGGATAAGGTAGGGTTCGTAAACGTCCTCCAGGGTGCCTTCCTCCTCGCACAGGGCGGCGGCCAGGGTGCCCAGGCCCACCGGCCCGCCGTCGTAGGTTTCCAGGATGGTGAGGAGGATCAGGCGGTCCATGCGGTCCAGCCCCAGGGTGTCGATGTTCAGGAGGGTAAGGGCGGCATCGGCCGATTCCCGGTTGATGCGGCCGTCGCCCCGCACCTGGGCGTAGTCCCGCACCCGCTTCAGGAGGCGGTTGGCGATGCGGGGAGTGCCCCGGGAACGGCGGGCGATCTCCCAGGCGCCCTCGGCCTCCAGTTCGATATCCAGAACCTGGGCGGCCCGACGGACAATGCTGGCCAGATCCTCCACCTTATAAAAGTCCACCCGGACCATCAAGCCGAAGCGGTCCCGCAGGGCCGGGGTGAGCAGGCCGGCCCTGGTGGTGGCCCCCACCAGGGTGAAATGGGGCAGTTCCAGCTTCACGGAGCGGGCCCCGGGCCCCTGGCCGATGATCAGGTCCAGGTTGAAGTCCTCCATGGCGGGGTAGAGAATTTCCTCCACCACCGTGGGCAGGCGGTGCACTTCGTCGATAAACAGGACGTCCCTGGCCTGAAGGTTGGTGAGCAAGGCCGCCAGGTCCCCGGCCCGCTCCACCACTGGCCCGGCGGTAGCCCTGATGCCGGCCCCCAGCTCCTGGGCGATGATATGTGCCAGGGTGGTCTTCCCCAGGCCCGGGGGGCCATGCACCAGGATGTGATCCACCGCCTCCCCCCTGGCCCGGGCCGCGGTCAGGGCGATTTCCAGGTTGCGGCGCAGTTCCTCCTGCCCCACAAACTCCGCCAGGGTGCGGGGCCGCAGCCCCGGCTCCAGACCCAGGTCTTCCACCTGGGGCCGGGGGTTGACGATGCGCTCTTCCTGGTCCATTGGTCCTAATTTATCGCACCCCGGGCAGATTTGCAAGCCGGCCCCCTTGGCCCCCGGGGCCGGGTTTGATAGACTTTAGGTAATTTGAGAAAGCGGGCCAGGACCTTCCACGGACGAGCGACGCCTGGCCAGCTCCGGATCATGTTGAGAACCGAACCACCTATGGAAACTGCCATCTCGGCCCAGGGTATCAGCAAGTCGTTCCGGGAGCGGATGTTCGGTCCCTGGAAGACGGTGCTCAATCAGGTGGACCTGGAAGTGGCCCCCGGGGCCATCTTCGGGGTCCTGGGGCCCAATGCCGCCGGCAAGACCACCCTCATCTCCATCCTGGCCACCTTACTGCACCCGGACCAGGGCCGCGCCAGGGTGCTGGGCCTGGACGTGGTGCGGGAGGCCGGGAGGCTGCGGCAGCGAATCAACCTGGCGGCCGCCGGGGCCCATTTCCTCTGGTGCCTCACCACCGAAGAGAACCTGCGTTTTTACGGCCGTCTCTACGGGCTGGGCGGCCGGGCCCTAACCGCCAAGGTGGAGGGCCTCCTGGACCTTTTCCAGTTGGCAGACCAGCGCCGGGTGGTCTTCGACCGCCTGTCCACCGGCCTCAAACAGCGCCTGATGCTGGCCAAGGCCATGATCAACGACCCGGAACTCCTGTTTTTGGACGAACCCACCTCGGGCCTGGACCAGGAGATGGCCCAGCATATCCGGGAAGAAATCCTGCGCCTCAACCGGGAGACCGGGCTCACCATCCTGCTCGCCACCCACAACTTGCGGGAGGCCGAGATGCTTTGCAGCGAGGTGGCCTTCCTGAAAGCAGGGCGACTGGCGGCCCGGGGCAGCATTGCCGAGTTGCAGCGGCGCTTGGGATTGGGAGACCATTTGAGCCTGGTCTTCCGGGTGGCCCCGGCGGCCCTGGAGTACGCGCGGCTGCCCGGCGTCCTGACTCATCGGGTTCAGGACGCCCGGGTGGACCTGGTACTGGACCGGGCGGAAGTCCGCCTGGCGGGGGTCCTGGAGGCCGTCTCCCACGGCGGTGGGGAGCTGGCCCAGGTGAATGTCAAGCCCGTGGACCTGGAAGAGATCTACCGTGAAATTACCCACTAGTTTTCAGAAAATCTGGGCCTTTTCGGTGCGCAGCGCCCTGGTGAACCGGCGCAACGTCTTCGCGGTCTTCGAGATGCTCTTCTGGCCGGCCATCGGCATCTTCTCGGTGGGGCTGCTAACCCGCTTCCTCAATCTTTCCGGAGAGACGGTGACCTTCATCCTCATCGGCGCCATCTCCATGAACACTGTGCAAATCGCCCAATTGGACCTGTCCTACGCCCTGCTCTATTCCGTCTGGTCCAAGAGCCTGAAGCACGAATTGATCGCCCCCATCCGCCTGATCCACATCTTGTTGGGCTGCGGCTTGGTGGGGCTGATCCGGGGCTTCCTGGTCTTTGTGGGCATGGCTGTCCTGAGCGTCTGGCTCTTCCATATGGAACTGGACCGCCCCGGGCCGGGGGGCCTGGCGGTATTCCTGGCGGGGCTGTTCATCAATGCCGCCATCATCGGGGCGCTGGTCCTGGCCCTGGTGCTGCGCTTCGGCCAGCGGGCCGAAGTGGCGGCCTGGGCCTTCTCCTACCTGATGCTGCTGTTTTGCGGGCTCTATTATCCGGTCAGCGTGCTGCCGGCGTGGGCCCAGGCGCTGGCCCGCTTCATCCCGCTCACCTATTTCCTGGAGTACTTCCGCCACTTTTACGGCTTTCCGCTGCACTCCAGCCGACCCCTGCTTTACGGCTTCTCTTTGAGTATGGTATACCTGCTAATCAGCTACGGACTGCTGCTTTACACTTCGAGGTCCGCCTTCCGGGGCGGCATCCTGCTGCGGCTGTCCGAATGATGAGTTTCGAGTCTATGGTTGCGCTTCGTAAATAGTATGGCATTAAATCAAGTGAAAACCTAAATTCCGAGGGTATTAAAGTCCCCACTTTGGAAAAGGCGGATTTAGGGGGATTTCAGGAGGTTATTTTAAATCCCCCCTGCCCCCCTTTTTCAAAGGGGGGTTAAAAAACCATAGTTTGAAATATCATAGCAATTATGAAGCATAACACTAGTGTTATGTCCCTGATCTTCATTACAAAATTAATTGACATTATCGATAGTGGCGGTTCTTATATCCGTTTGGGGGCAGACGAACATTTTCTGGTGGCACAGGCGTCTCGCCTGTGCGGCGGAGGTTAAAGCTTCCGGTAAAAGGGCCCTTAGTGGCACAGACTTCCAGCCTGTGTCTGAACTCATAGGCGGGCTATGCCCGACGAATTTTGGCGGCCAAAGGCCGCCCTATCGGGCTGTTTGAGTGGCATACGCAGGTGTGCACTGGCTATTTATTTATCGGTCAGAATATGATTGAGCAATCAAGAAAGATTGAAATTCTTGATGCCATCCGTGCAGCCGCCAAAGAACTTGGCGTACCACTGCCCCGATCAAGGTTCTTAGCGCATTCGGGCCTCACAGAATACCGCATACTCAAGTATTTTCCTAGTTGGCGCGCAGCACTCAGAGCGGCTGGACTGGAACCGGATAACACAAATATCAGTCTCGAAGACGAGGAACTACTTCGTGACTGGGGGGAGCTTGTACGAATACTGCGACAAATTCCTACCCGGGATCAGTACAGACGTGAAGGCGATTTTGGCGCAAACTCTTTCGCCAATCATTTCGGCCCATGGTCAACTATTCCTCAACATTTTCGTCGTTTTGCTGAAGGAAAACATGAGTGGGCGGATGTCCTCACCCTCTTTCCAGCAAATCATCCACGAAAAACTCATCGCTCTATTCATTCTTCATCGCCAATTCAGCCCTCATTACCTGTCAAATATAAATCCAAACATGCAAAAATGGAAAACCGCCCTACCTATGGTGATCCAATCGACTTTAGAGGTCTTCGGCACGAGCCCGTAAATGAAGGTGGAGTCATCTTTTTGTTTGGAAAGGTCGCAAGAGAGCTTGGTTATTACGTTGAGGCTGTTCAAGCGGGCTACCCGGATTGCGAGGCAAAACGTCAAATAGGTCCGGGGAAATGGCAGAGGGTCAAAATTGAATTCGAATACGAGAGCAGAAATTTCCGGGATCATGGGCACTCGCCTGGTCAATGCGACATTATTGTATGTTGGCGTCACAATTGGCCTGAATGTCCAGAGCAACTTGAGGTTATGGAACTCAGACATGTGATTCAGCAACTAGCCAAATCTGATGATTAGACCACACGGGAAGAAGGCTATTCTTGAACAATAAAGAATATTCTGAAGATATTCGGCGGCGGGCCCAGGCCATCCGCTTGCTGCTCCTGGACGTGGACGGGGTGCTCACCGACGGGCGCCTCTACTTCGGACCTCAGGGGGAGACCTTCAAGGTCTTCCACGTCCGGGACGGCCACGGCCTCAAGATGGCGCAGCGGGCCGGGATTGAAGTAGCCTTTTTGTCCGGGCGCCGTTCCGATGCCGCCTACCACCGGGCCAGGGAGTTGGGGATCAGCCGGTTTTTTGAGGGCCTGCGGGACAAGCTGCCGGTGATGCGAGATCTGGAGGCCGACCTGAAGATTTCTCCCACCCAGGTGGCGGTAGTGGCCGATGACCTGGTGGACCTGCCCATCATGGCCCGGGCCGGGCTGGCAGTGGCGGTGGCCGACGCCGCCCCGGAGGTGGCGGCCGCGGCCCACTGGATCACCCAGGGTCCGGGGGGCCGCGGCGCGGTCCGGGAGGTCTGCGACCTGCTCCTCAAGGCCCAGGGGAAATGGACCGAGGCGGTGAGCCAGCAGATGCCAACATGAAGGAAGATGATTTTTTAAATTAATTAGAGGTTTTCGGAGAGGAAGTGGAACTATGCATGCGATTTTTTTATGCATATCGGGCTATAAATGATGTGCTAGGTGATGATGAAAAGGCATTAAATATTATCAGCCGAACTCCAGAGATATGGGATACCATAAGTTTCGCTCTGGAAGCCTCATTCTTTATTGCCTTAACTCGAATATTTGATGAAAAGCCGAAAACGCACAATGTTGGAAGGTTGCTTCAAATTGCTAAATCAAATATTGATATTTTTTCAGCAAAGGCATTAGAAACCAGAAAGAGAAAAAGCAGTGCTAATGCGAACGAATGGATCGGCGATTTTATGGGAGAAATCTACGTACCGATTAATAAAGATTTTCAACGCTTAGAAAAGTATCTGGAAAAATACAGAAATATTTCAAAGACTTATAAAATAATAAGACATAATATATTTGGCCACCGACAACGCTTGAATCTTAATGATATATATAAACTATACTCGAAAACTAATTTTCATGAAATAGAAAAGTTACTTGTCTTTTTGAAACGTCTTTATGATTCTCTTTTGATGCTTTTTCATGACGGACGAAGACCTCTGCTCAGGCCAATGCGATTTTCTATAAAACGCTTATTGCCTTAGCTCCGAGAATGTAATGCTCGAGGAATTCAAGCAGGCATGAAGCATCCGGTTGAACATTTGCGGTTCCCAGAATCGACGGTTGAAGCGGTAACAGAATTCCGCCAGGT
>JBEKDQ010000129.1:0-7043 GCA_050014275.1 Desulfobaccales bacterium
CTCCCTGGTGGGGCCTTATCCTCTGCCCATGCGCCATGGCTTTACCCTGGGGGAGCTGGCCCGCTATTACCAGGCCACCCAGAAGATCGACTGCGACCTGGAGGTGATCCCCCTGGCCGGCTGGCGGCGGCGCGACTATTTCGACGCCAGCGGCCTGCCCTGGGTATTGCCGTCCCCCAATCTGCCCACCCTGGAAGGAGCCCTGGTCTATCCGGGCCAGGTCCTCCTGGAGGGCACCAATCTTTCGGAGGGGCGGGGCACCACCAAACCCTTCGAACTTTGCGGGGCGCCGTTTCTGGAGCCGGCGCGGTTGAAGGCCCTTTTGCCGAACCTGCCGGGAGTGATCCTGCGAGAGGCCTGCTTTGAGCCCACCTTCCACAAGTGGAGCGGTGAGATGTGCTGTGGCTTCCAACTGCACGTCAGCGACCGGGGGAGTTTCAAGCCCTATTTCACCACCCTGGCGCTGTTGGCGGCGATCCGGGAGCTCTACCCGGAGCAGTTCGCCTGGCGCCGGCCGCCCTATGAATACGAGACTTCGCGGCTGCCCATCGACCTGCTCACCGGGGACGCCGCCATCCGCCTGGGGCTGGAGCGGGGCCTGAGCGCGGCGGAGCTGGAAGATTCCTGGCAGGGAGAGCTGGCCGGGTTCATGGAGACGCGGCGGGAGTTTCTGTTGTATCCGGAATAAGTCATAGGGCGGCCTGTGGCCGCCGCAAATCTGGCGCCCACGGCCCGCTCTATGGCTGCCCCCCCCATAGATGATGAAAAGCTCTATCTCTCATATTTTTCTTTCCCATCGCCCAAGCCTTTCAAACCGAGCCTGTTGGCAGCCGTGTAAATCACCGTGTGCCGGTGCGCAAGATAGTCTTGAATGAGCATCTTGTCTTTTTCTTGATAAGTCAGGGCGAAGCCGCACCGTAACAAGTTTTTAAACGACAACAGAATGAATTGCCTCACAAAGGCTTTCAATAAAATTGATCGCATTTGTAACGTCAGCAGGGAAAATGGGCCATCGAACCCCAGGATAAGTCGGGTCTAAATCTGCTTCATGAGCAATTTTATTTCGCCGATCAACAATCAATTTAAGGCGGGTTTTTAAATCCTCAACCGACATGCTAAGTTTGGGAGCTACTTCTGGCCATAGTTTGCAAGAAGAAAAAAGTCGTATGGCGTCTGCAATCTTGTCCGGCTGCTGAAAAGACATATAGCTATGTTTCTGCCTTATTTCGTCATCAAACCAAGAAGTTCCCGCTCCGCCAGAAACACCAGATATTGCAGCATTCATTGTGACATGAAAATTTTGAAAAGTATTTGTTTGAGGACGACTCTGACTAAGAACTTCCAGCATACCAAGCCGCGTAATTTCATGTATATAATGATCAAGTGCACTTACTGCTAGCACGATTTGAGCGCGCAAGAGATCGGTTACATCAATTGCAGAAGTCGTTAACCGGGAAAGAGCTTCATAAAGTCCTCCAAGTGCTCTTGTCCGTTCTATATTGGCACGAAAGTGTTGAATTGTGTTATGCATTCTCAATTATCGTTATTATTCGATCAGCACCTTGAGAATACAGATCAGCGAACCTCTGCATCGACTCCTTAGCTCTCTCTAACACAACGCCTGTTTGCTCAAGTTGAGCATCGGTTAGATCAAAGACAGGTGCTTTATGCTTTTGTGACAAGGCAATAAGACTGTTGAAATCAGACATTTGGATTAGCGGTTGTCCCAGCGTAATACCAGCAACATCATATGCTGCCGCAGCTATCAACATATTGCTGTCGCGTAAGGCTGGTATAAGCTTGTTTTCCACGCCCTTTTGAATTTCATCAATCCACATCTTAAAGGCAGCAGAGGGTGTCTCGCGTTCTCGCAGTCGATACTTCTGAACTATTGTTCCAAGGAATTTTGGATTCTTATTAGGAAAAGGATATGTTGCCTTCTGTAAAATTGGCATCGCTTTTGCGCTTCTTGCCCAGGAAGCCCATTTGGGCAAGACAGATGAAAGGCTATCTGTTGCCATCACAGAGAAATAATCCGGGGCCATTGGTATTATGAAGTAATCACTCGTCATCAATAGGTTCTGATTAATTGAGCCCAAGCTTGGGCTCATATCTACCAAAATTAAGTCTGCCACATACTTGCTGGCAGTTAGATCGATTAGGTGCCGAAGAGACCCTGGCAGGTTTTGAAGAGTCACCAAAGATCCGGTAAGTTCTTGAGCAATACCTAAAGTAACTTCATATTCAGCAAGGCCAATATGTCCTGGCAATAAATACATATTCGGTTGGCCTTTAACAGGTTCACATTCGACCGGAACGATAGGGTTAGGGCGTGACTCAAATGCAGGAGCGAGCCCATCACGAATATTCCTCACGCCACCAGATTCATAAATGCTTTTAAATTCCTCGGCTTCTTTGAAGCCGAGAACCATCCCGGTGAGATTGCACTGAGGGTCGCAATCAACAATTATTACTTTCTTGCCCTTGTTGGCTAACATCCATCCGAGATTGAAAGTAGTAGTTGTTTTACTCACTCCTCCCTTGTGGTTAAAGAGCGAAATTTGAATGGCCATAGAAATCTCCTTTTTGACATAGCCGTGATGTTGCGGATTAGCGCAAAAGCTTAATGCACCAGGACCAAGGCGCTGCTAAGGGCGGCCTTGGGGGGCACGATTTCGGGTTCTACGGACAGGCCTCGCCTGGCCTTTTGTTAGCCAGTCGTAGATGGTGGGCCGGGCCGCGGGAATCTCCAAATCTTAGCTTATAGGGCGGGCTATGGCCGTTTAATTCCGGCGGGCATAGCCCTCCATCTACCTGTCAAAGATTATTTGGTGGGGGGCCTCCGTGCCCGCCATTTTAATGGGCGGCCAGGGACGGCCGCCCCACCCAATTTCTAATGCACCAGGGCCAGGGCGCTCCTCAGGGCGGCCTTGGGGGGCACGATTTCGGGTTCTCCGGCCAGGCTGCGCCTGGCCTTTTGCAGCCAGTCGTAGATAGTGGGCCGGGCCGGGGGAATCTCCACCCGGTTGGGCGGCGAAAGATCGGCCAGGATTGCTTCGATGACCTGCAAGGCGGCGTCGTTCTGCCGCCGGTCCACCATATCAAAGGCCTTCTGAATTTCGCTTTTCATATCGGTCATGGCTTGGCTCCTCGATTTTTTTTGGTCGCCGGTGGTCAACGTCAAGCGGCAGCCGATGATCGGCGGCCACAGGCCGCCCTATAAAATCTGGCTAAAGCCAAATGGCGGAAGATAAGGAATTGGTGGGCAGTGCCCACCAATTCTTTAAGATCTATTCCCCAAAATCAATGGATTTTTGGGGGTATTTCAGGGCGACCGGATCACAGGCTGGAAGCCTGTGCCACTGTCACCAGCCTCGCTCCCTGGCCCTCCCCCCAAAATCTTCTCTTATCATTTGGGAAACAGGCTGCGGATGGCCGCGGCCAGGGTTTCCACTCCCAGGAGTTCCAGCCCGGGGTAGTCCCCCAGGCGTTCTTTCTGGCGCAGGGCCAGCAGGGCCCGGCGGAACCCGAGCTTATGTCCTTCCTTGAGGCGCACTTCCGGGGCGCTGACCGCCCGGACCTCGCCGGTGAGGCCCACTTCTCCGAAGATCAGGGTGTCCGCGGGCAGCGCCCGCTCCAGAAAGGAGGAGGCCACGGCCAGGGAGACCCCCAGGTCCGAGGCCGGTTCGGTGAGGCGGACCCCGCCCGCCACGTTGACGAAGAGATCCTGGCCGCTCAGGCCCAGGCCCACCCGCTTTTCCAAGATGGCTACCAGCAGCGACACCCTCCCCGGGTCCACCCCCATGCTCTGACGGCGGGGCAGGGCCAGGGAGGAGGGGGACACCAGGGCCTGGACCTCCACCAGGATGGGGCGGGAGCCTTCCAGACTGGGGACCACCGCGGCGCCGGGGACCTCCAGGGAACGCTCCGCCATGAAAAGGCCCGAGGGGTTGTCCACCTCCAGGAGGCCGGCCTCCTGCATCTCAAAGACCCCCAGTTCCTGGGTTGGGCCAAAGCGGTTCTTCACGGTGCGCAGCAGCCGGAAGGCGTGGCTGCGGTCCCCTTCCAGGTAGAGGACCGTGTCCACCAGGTGTTCCAGGGTCATGGGGCCGGCGATGGCGCCTTCCTTGGTGACATGGCCGATGAGAAAGGTGGCGACCCCGGTGAGTTTGGCCTGCTGCACCAGCCGAAAGGCTGTCTCTCTAACCTGGTTCAGGGAACCGGGGGCCGCGGGGATAGTGGCGGTGCACATGGTCTGGATGGAATCCAGGGCCAGGAAGGCGGGCCGGACCTCTTCCACTATCTTGAGAATGTTTTCCAGGCAGGTCTCGGTGGCCACCAGCAGCTCGCCCGAGGTGAGGCCCAGGCGATTGGCCCGGAGTTTGAGCTGGGCTTCGGACTCTTCCCCGGAGATGTAGAGGCCGACCAGGCCTCCCCGACTGAGCCGATCCAGGACCTGGAGGATGAGGGTCGATTTTCCGATCCCCGGGTCACCGCCCAGCAGCACCACGGAACCCTGGACCACCGCGCCTCCCAGGGTGCGGTCGAACTCCTGGATGCCAGAGGTCCGGCGCACCTCCGGGGCTGCCTGCAGGTTAAGCAGGGGCACGGGCTGGCCGCGCCGGGGAGGCAGTTGCCCCAGCCCGGGGGCCACGGGGGTTATATCCTCTTCGGCCATGGAGCTCCAGGCGCCGCACTCGGGGCAGCGCCCCAGCCATTTGGCCGCCTGGTGGCCACACTGCTGGCAGACAAACACCGGTCTTCCGGCCCGGGACATGGGGGCGTTGGCGTCCTTGGAGAGCTGAGATTGGTGGTGCCCAACAAAAGATCTTTTTTGATCTTACTTGATCTGTGGCGCAAAAGACAATGAGAAACCTTGGAGCTGTTTTCGCAGGGCGGCACGGTGGCCCGCCCACCTTAATGCTATCTCCACTCCCGCATGGAAAGTGCAATTTGTCAGAACCTAGAAAATTACTTAAGGGAAAAAGGCCGCCCCTAGGAGCGCCCTGCCCCTGGTGCATTAGAAATTGGGTGGGGCGGCCGTCCCTGGCCGCCCTTTAAAAAGACGGGCACGGAGGCCCGCCCCACCCCACCAAATAATCTTTGACGGGTAGATGGAGGGGATAGGTCCGCCGGAATTAACCGTCCCTAGACCAGCCTATAAGCTAAGATTTGGTAGGCAATAATGATTTCAGAAAATGATATTGGGGGAGACGATCAGGCTGATGAACCGCCGAGGGCGGGGCGGTTCATCATTCTCAGGCTTTGGCCTCCCGAGGCCGCACCGGCAGGTCCAGGCGTTCCAGGCCCCGAATGACGGTGAGGGTCACCGGTTCGCCAATGGGCCACTCGGCCAGGAAACGGTGCAGGTCGTCCACACTGATCAAAGGTTGGCCGTTGATGGAGACGACGAGGTCGCCTTCCCGGAAACCGGCCTGAGCCGCCGGTCCCTGGGGGTCCAACGAGATGGCCTCCACTACGGATTCGGCGCTCAGGCGGTGAAAGCGCACCAGCCGGCGCTCCAGGGGCCGCTGCCGGGCCACCAGTCCCAGGTAGCCCCGGCGCACCCGGCCATGGGTGAGCAGTTGGGACACCACCCACTTGCCGGTGTTGGCCGGGATGGCGAAACCGATGCCCTGGGCCATCATGATGATGGCGGTGTTGACTCCCACCACCCGGCCCCGGGAATCCACCAACGGCCCCCCGGAGTTGCCCGGGTTAAGGGGGGCGGAGTGCTGGATGATATTCTCGATGAGGCGGCCGGCGCGGCTGCGCAAGGCCCGGCCCAGGGCGCTCACCACCCCGGTGGAGACGGTGGACTGGAAGCCGAAGGGGTTGCCGATGGCGATGACCACCTGGCCCACCCGCAGGGCCGCGGAGTCCCCCAGGCTGGCGAAAGGCAGGCCCGCGGCGTTCACCCGAATCACCGCCAGGTCGGTGGCGGGGTCGGTGCCGACGATCTCGCTGGCCAGGGTGCGGCCGTCTTCCAGGGTGGCCTGGAGGCGTCGGGCCTGGGCCACCACGTGGTCATTGGTGAGGATATAGCCATCCGGGGCGATAAGGACCCCCGAGCCGGCCCCGGCCTTTTCCGCCGCCTGCCGGGGCGACGGGCTGCCGATGGTGATGCCCACCACCGCGGGACCCACATCCTCCACCACCTTGACGATGGCCCGGGAGTAAGCGTCCAGAAGTTCCAGGTCCGAGCCCTCCCCGAGGCCGGCCTGAGTGCCGGGGGGGACACTTGCGGCAAGGTCCTCTCCTGAGATGAGTTTCAAAGTGCGTTGCACCTGCTCTTCCATGAGCTACTCCAAAGATATCTCGAGCCAAAGCCCGGTGAGCCTGAATGCAGGGTGGGCACTGCCCACCAAAACCCTGAAAGCTGACGCCACAGGGGATATTCTATAAATATAACCTAAATTTGCGCGGTGGCCGGGATAATGAAATAATTATCCTTAAATATATGGTAAAAAATCAAGATGGGGCCGAGTTGGGTCCAGCAAGGTTTTTGCTATGAGGCAGGCAGTAGGGATTTGTTTGAACTTAGGTAGGCCCACTAGCTAATCAATTCATGGAATTTACAAGCTATTTTCCTCTCCCTCCTTGGGGGGAGAGGGCAGGGTGAGGGTGGTATGCAACAGCCGATGAAGCCACCTCTCACCCGGTGTCGTCCCATCGCAGGGGAGAGGGGCTTTAGTTGATCGATATAATATGCTGATATCGTTGAAATTACAATGGTATAGAGTTTAACTGCGAGATAGTGTAATCTTCTCCTTGCAATTTTGCTGCC
Source organism: Desulfobaccales bacterium (assembly GCA_050014275.1). Taxonomy (GTDB): domain Bacteria; phylum Desulfobacterota; class Desulfobaccia; order Desulfobaccales; family 0-14-0-80-60-11; genus JAPLJC01. The sequence goes on from JBEKDQ010000129.1 coordinate 6,788, forward strand.
GGACACTATTACTGCCAAAGGAGATTTGGGTTCGGGATGTCCGAGATGACCGTCAATGCCCTTCGGAAAGAGCTTCTGGCGGGCGCCGGCAGGCTGGCAGGGCGCCGCTCTTTGCGAGTGTTGCAGGAGCTGGCGGCGGCCCGGAAGGCCAAGGTCTACCTGGTGGGGGGCTCGGTGCGGGAGTTGGCCCTGGGGCGGACCGCGCCGGACCAGGACCTGGCGGTCTCGGGGCAAACCCTGGAACTGGCCCGGGAGC
>JBEKDQ010000130.1:0-7024 GCA_050014275.1 Desulfobaccales bacterium
CGGCGGATTGCCGCGGCCCGCTGGCGGACCCACCCCGGGGGCTGGCTCATCTTCACCATCACCGGCAACGGCTTCTTAAGGGGCATGGTCCGCAGCCTGGTGGGCACCATGGTGGCGGTGGGCCAGGGGAAAGCCGCCCCAGACCTGCTGGGCGATTTGCTGCGGAACCAGGTGCGCCATCTGGCCGGACCCACCGCGCCGCCACAGGGCCTGTTTCTGGTGGAAGTGTTTTACTGATAGTTTTCCGTTTTCTGTTTTCTCTGAAAATGCTGGTTGATGTCGGTGGGGCGCCTCCGTGCCCGCGGCACACTGCTAATGGCTTGATGCGCCTCGCTTTCCCGCCCTACGGGTTCTTTTTTTGGGTAAGCATTTTCATCGCTTTGGTGTGGCCGCCAGGCCATGAACCGTTTCTGTGAAAAACAATTGGCAATGTAGATTTTGTCACGGGGACTGATTAAGTTAAAAGAATTAGGAAGAAAAGAAAAATGGTGCGCAGTGCGCACCCTACGCGCCTTGAAAAGTTGTGAAGAATTGGTGGCACAGGCGTCTCGCCTGTGCGGACTTAGTGGCGGGCGAGAGCCCGCCCCACCGGACTTTTCATAAATTACGGGTGGGCCAAAGGCCCATGAAGGGCTGGCTTGAAAAGTTTCTGAGTATGTGGGATACGCACCCTCTGGCAGCCGGTTCCCGCGCCGCCGGGGGCGGTGGCGCTAGATTTTCATAATTTGCGGGTGAGCCAAAGGATCATGGTTTTAACCATGGACGACGGAAAACAGAAAACAGAAAACGGAAAACAGGATCTTAACATCATCCAGGCCATTGAGCTGGCCATCTCCCATGAGCTGGAGGCCCGGAAGAGCTACCAGGCCCTGGCCCTGGAGACCGAAGATCCCGAACTCCAAAGACTCCTCAAGGAGATCGCTTCGGAGGAGGCCCATCACGAGGCGGTCCTGCGTAGCCGCTTGCGGCTCTATCAGGAGAAACACCTGCTGCGGGACACCATCTCGCGCTACGTTAGCCCGGAGATGTGCGAGGAGATCCTGAAAAATCCGGCCTTGCTGCAACTGGGGGGACAGCGCCAGGAAGTCACCGTGCTCTTTGCCGATATCCGCAATTTTACCGGCATGTCCGAGTCCCTGGACCCGGAACAGGTGGTGGAAGTGCTCAACGTCTACTTCACCGAGATGGTGGACCTGGTCTTCCAGCACCAGGGGACCCTGGACAAATACTTGGGCGACGGGCTCATGGCGGTCTTCGGCGTGCCGCTGCCTATTGCCGGCGCCGCCACCCGGGCGGTGGAGTGCGCTCTGGCCCTGCAGCGCCGCCTGGCCAAGATGCAGGCCCAGGGGCGCACCCCTATCCAGGGGATGCGCATCGGCGTCAACACCGGGGAGGCCATCGTAGGCAACATCGGCTCCTCCAGGCGCATGGACTTCACCATCATCGGAGACATGGTGAACATCGCGGCCCGGCTCCTGGAGGCGGCCAAGGAACTGGGCGCTGACACTCTGGTGAGCCAGGCCACCTATCTTCAGGTGGAAGGGCAGTTCCACCTCATCCCCCTGGAGCCGGTGGTGCTGCGGGGACGACAGGAACCCACCCCGATCTACCGGTTGGCCGTTTGAGTTCCTGGTCCGGTTTGATTAACTCTATGAATTAAGGAATAATTTTCCTCTGTTCCCGGGGGGCGCAGACCCAGCTCATGAAAATGAGCAGTTCGTGAAAAAATTATTGACAAGCGTCGAGGAATTGATTATTTTCAAAAATTGAATTAAATGTGAATTATTTCACATTTTTCCGGTAAAACTTTTAATTCCCGAGGAGGAAGATAGATGGCCTTAGTTAATCCCCACGGTAAAGAGAAAAAATTAAAAATCTTGCTGCTCTCCCCGGCCCAGGTGGCCGAAGAGAAAAAGCGCGCCAAGGAACTGACCGTTGTTACCATGACCTCCCGGGAAACGGCCGACCTCATCATGATGGGCATCGGCGGCTTCACCCCCCTAAACGGCTTCATGGACCACAAAGACTGGAAGGGCTCCTGCAGCGATGACATGAAACTCGCCGACGGCACCTTCTGGCCCATCCCCGTCACCCTGTCCGTCAACCAGGGCAAGGCCGATTCTATCAAGATCGGCCAGGAAGTCCTCCTGGTGGACGAGGAGACCGAAGAGATGATGGGGACCATGAAGGTCACCGATAAGTACAAGATCGACAAAAAGTGGGAGTGCAAGCAGGTCTTCACCACCGATGACATGGAGCACCCGGGAGTGCAGCTGGTCATGGCCCAGGAGGAAGTCAACCTGGGGGGTGTTTGTAAGGTCTGGAGCGAAGGCCCCTTCCCGAAACAGTATCCCGGCCTCTACATGCGGCCCTGGGAAACCCGGAAGATGTTTGAAGACAAGGGCTGGGAAACCATCGCCGCCCTGCAGCTCCGCAACCCCATGCACCGCTCCCACGAGTACCTGGCCAAGATTGCCATCGAAGTCTGCGACGGCATTCTGATCCACCAGCTCCTGGGTAAGTTGAAACCCGGTGACATCCCGGCGGAAGTGCGCACCGAGGCCATCAACGTCTTGACCCAGTACTATTTCGTCAAGGACACCTCCATCCAGGCCGGCTATCCCCTGGATATGCGCTACGCCGGTCCCCGGGAGGCCCTGTTCCACGCGGTGTTCCGCCAGAACTTCGGGTGCTCCCACCTGATCGTGGGCCGGGACCACGCCGGGGTGGGTGAGTACTACGGCCCCTTCGACGCCCAGAAGATCTTCACCAAGATCCCCAAGGACGCCCTGGAGCTCAAACCCCTGAACATCGACTGGACCTTCTATTGCCACAAGTGCGACGGCATGGCCTCCATGCGCACTTGCTGCCACGGCAAGGAAGACCGCCTGATGCTCTCCGGCACCATGCTGCGCAAGATGCTCTCCGAAGACATGGAAGTGCCGGATCACTTCAGCCGTCCCGAGGTCCTGGCCGTCCTCCGGAAATACTACCGGGGCCTCACCGAGAAGGTGGAGGTCAAGGTCCACGGTTTCGCCACCGGGGATATTGGCGCCAAGAAGTAAGGCGTAAAGTTGGGAGGGGGCAGCCGCTTGCCGCTTCTCCCCCAGGTAACTAGTTAGGATAACCGCTTAACCCTAATAAGGAGGTTTTAAGTTATGCCGAGTTTCGTAATCGTGGAAAAATGTGACGGCTGCAAGGCCCAGGACAAGACCGCTTGTCAGTACATTTGTCCCAACGACCTGATGGTTCTGAACGCCGAGAGCAAAAAGGCCTTTAATCAGGAGCCGGATCAATGCTGGGAATGCTACAACTGCGTAAAGATCTGCCCCCAGCAGGCCATCGAAGTCCGCCACTATGCCGACATCATGCCCCTGGGTTCCAGCACCATCCCCCTGCGGGGCACCGATTCCATCATGTGGACCATCAAGTTCCGGGATCAGAAGACCATTAAGCGGTTTAAGTTCCCCATCCGGACCACGACTGAGGGTTCCATCGATTGCTTTAAGGACAAAACCTTGCCCAGCGACATAGCCGGCCTCAAGCAACCCGGTTTCTTCACCGGCAAGGCCCGCACCGAGTAGTCCACCAGCAGCGCAAATTCAAGGAGGTTAATGAGATATGGCTCTGGAAAGAGAATTCTGTAAATGGTCTTTTTGTGCGAAACCGCCGGTAGAAACGATCGAGACCGACCTGCTGCTGGTAGGTGGCGGAATGGCTTGCACCGGCGCCGCCGTTGAAGCTGCGGCCTGGGCGAAAGCCTCCGGCTTGAAAGTAACCCTGGTAGACAAAGCTGCCATGGATCGCTCCGGCGCCGTGGCCATGGGTCTGTCGGCCATCAACACCTACATCGGCTCCGAGAACAAGATTGCCGATTACGTGAACATGGTGCGCACTGACCTCATGGGCATCATTCGGGAAGACCTTGTCTATAGCCTGGGCGCCCACGTCGACCAGACCGTGCATGACTTCCAGGATTGGGGCCTGCCGATCTGGCAGAAAGACGCCGAAGGCCACACCGTGGACGGCCAGACCGCCAGAGACGAAGGCCTGCCCCTGCTGAAAGACGGTGGTAAGTGCGTCCGGTCCGGCCGCTGGCAGTGCATGATCAACGGCGAGTCCTACAAGGTGATCGTGGCCGAAGCCGCCAAGAACGCCATCGGGATGGACAACATCTATGAGCGGGTCTTCATCGTGAAGCTGCTCACTGACAAAAACAATGCCAACCGGGTGTGCGGCGCCGTGGGCTTCAGCGTGCGGGAGCACAAGACCTACGTCTTCAAGTGCAAAGCCATGATCATCGCCTGCGGCGGCGTGGTCAACGTCTTCCGGCCCCGGTCGGTGGGTGAAGGCCAGGGCCGTGCCTGGTATCCCGTCTGGAACGCCGGTTCCACCTATGCCATGCCCGCAGAAATCGGCGCCAAGATGGTGCTCATGGAAAACCGTTTCGTCCCGGCCCGGTTTAAAGACGGTTACGGCCCGGTGGGCGCCTGGTTCCTGTTCTTCAAGGCCCAGGCCACCAACGCCTACGGCGAAGACTACATGGCTAAGAACTGGGACCGGGTCAAGAAAGAATACCCCGGTTACGCGGATAACCCGGGCACCTGCCTGCGGAACCATGCGGCCATGATTGAGATGCGGGAAGGCCGCGGCCCCATCATGATGCAAACCCAAGAGGCCATGGCCAAGCTGGCCGAGACCCTGAGCAAGAAAGAGCTGAAACACCTCGAAGCCGAAGCCTGGGAAGACTTCCTGGATATGTCCATTTCCGCCGCCTCCCTGTGGGCCTCCTTTAACATGGAGCCTGACAAGGTCCCGTCGGAAATCATCCCCTCCGAGCCCTACCTGCTCGGTTCGCACGCCGGCTGCGCCGGTCTGTGGGTCTCCGGCCCCTCCAAGAACTACATGGGCGCCCCTGACAGTTGGTTCTGGGGCTATGACCGCATGACCACCGTTGACGGTCTGTTCACCGCGGGTGACGGTGTCGGCGCCTCCGGGCACAAGTTCTCCTCCGGGTCCCACGCTGAGGGCCGCATGGCCGCCAAGGCCGCCATCGCCTTCATCCTGGACCACAAGGCCGATAAGCTCGAGGCCGCCCAGAATATCGACGAGGTAATCGCCGAGATCTACCTGCCCTTCGAGATCTTCGAGAAGTACAAAGACTACACCACCGCTCCGGACATCAACCCCAACTACCTGCGGCCCAGACAGGTCCAGACCCGGCTGCAGAAGCTGATGGACGAGTACGTGGCCGGCTGCGCCACCATGTATATGACCAATAAGCCCAGCCTGATGGAAGGCCTGAAGCGCCTCACTCTGCTGAAGGAAGACGCCACCCGGATGGGCGCCAGCGACCTGCACGAACTGATGCGGGCCTGGGAACAGTATCACCGCATCCTGTCCGGTGAGGCCCACCTGCGCCACATCCTCTTCCGGGAAGAGAGCCGGTATCCCGGGTACTACTATCGCTCCGACTTCCTGAGCATCGACGACAACAAATGGAAGGTCTTCACGATCTCCCAGTATGATGCCAAGACCAACGACTGGAAGTTCGAGACCGAGCCTTACAAGGAACTGGTGAAGTAAAGCAACCTCTGAGGCGTCCTCGGGGCCCCGGTCCTGCCGGGGCTCCGGGCGCCGTGTCTCCGGCCGTGGCCTCAGCCCCGCCACGGCCATTTTTTTTAGGGGGAGGTTCGAAATTCCCGCCCCGGTCCAGGCAAAAATTCGCTTGCACCTCTATTCACAATGTTATATTAGTGGGGTATCGCGTTTAAGGGGCTGGGCCGGAAATTTCCATGAGGCCGAAGCTTCGGCTCGCGAAATGTCCTGAAGGAGGACTTGTGTGAACGCCGAAAATCGCAAGATTTTGGTCATCGGGGGAGGCATGAGCGGCCTCGCCGCGGCCCTGGAGGCGGCGGAAGCCGGGTCGGAGGCGATCATCACCGAGAAGGCCCCCTACCTGGGTGGCAGGGTAGCCCAACTCCACCGATATTTTCCCAAGCTTTGCCCGCCCACCTGCGGTTTAGAGATCAACTTCCGGCGGATCAGGGAAAATCCCAACATCCGTTTTTTCACCATGGCGGAAGTCACCCAGATCAGCGGCACGGCGGGCAACTTCGAGGTCACCGTCCAGGTGGCGCCGCGCTATGTCAATGACCGCTGCGTGGCGTGCGATGCCTGCGCCCAGGCCTGCACCGCCTGGCGGGTTAACGATTTCAACTATGGTCTGGACAAGAGTAAGGCAGCCTACATCCCCTTTGATTTCGCCTTTCCCCAGAAGTACGTCATCGACGCCGCGGTATGCAGCGGCGACTGTGGCCGGAAGTGCCTGGAGGCTTGCAAGTACGAAGCCATCGAGCTGGACATGTTGCCCCAGACCTTGAAGTTCCAGGTGGGGGCCGTCATCCTGGCCAGTGGCTGGGAACTTTACGATGCCAGCAAGATGGACAACCTGGGGTTCGGCCAGGTGGCCAACGTCATCACCAACATGCAGATGGAGCGCCTGGCGGCCTCCAACGGCCCCACCAGCGGGTTGATCCTCCGGCCTTCGGACCAGAAAGCCCCCAAAAAGGTGGCCTTTGTCCAATGCGCCGGTTCCCGGGATGAGAACCATCTCCCCTATTGTTCCTATATCTGCTGTATGGCCTCCCTGAAGCAGGCCACTTATCTCCGGGAGAAAGACCCGGAGACCGAAGTTTATATCTTTTACATCGATATTCGCACGCCGGGCCGCTATGAGCAGTTTTTTTGGAAGGTGCGGGACGACGATTCGGTCCGTCTCATCCGGGGCAAGGTGGCCAAGATCACCCAGGCCCCCGGGACCGACGACGTGGTGGTGGTGGCGGAAAACACCGCGACGGGCGACAAACAGTCGCAGACCTTCGATATGGTGGTGCTGGCGGCGGGCATGGTGCCCTCCACCAAGTCCTCCCCCTGCCCCCTGCCAATCTCCTACACCCCCGACGGCTTCATCATCGAGGAGCTCCTGCCACCGGGTGTCTATGCCGTGGGCACTTTAAAGGGC
>JBEKDQ010000131.1:0-6974 GCA_050014275.1 Desulfobaccales bacterium
AACTACTGGGTGGACCCTCCCATGCGCCAGAAGGGAACTCCAACACATGCTCATAATGAAACTTGGCTTCTGCCCTTGCTGTTGGCGTCCAATCATAATGGATGACTCTTAACTTAACGCAGTAGTACTACTGGGCGGACATCTGAGTCCGCCCCTACGAAAAACCATGCGAAGCCACCCCTCACCCTATCCTCTCCACTCGCCGGTAGGGGCGGCGTCTCGCCGCCCGGGCGGGGAACCCCCGCCCCTACGGCGGAGGGAGAGGGGATTTGGTTGCATCGGCATAATATGTTGGTATCGTTGAAATTACCATGGCCTAGATTATAGCTGCGGGATAGTGAAAGGTTCTTCATGTTGCCGGACACCACTTTAGCTGGGGATAAGACTTATCGGGCGGTCGGGGCCCGCCAAATTAAGTCGGCCAGGGGATCTCCCCGGGACAGTCATGGCCGCTTGGCCGGTTGCTGAATAAACCTGGTTAATCTGTCAAAATAAGCCGGGCCGCCTACCAGAAAGGTGTCATTGTGATGGGCCCCGGGGATGATATAGAGCTCCTTGGGGCCCCGGGCCGCGGCGAACAGGCGCCGGCTCATCTCCACCGGGATGATCTCGTCCTGCGAGCCGTGAATGATGAGTAGCGGCGCCTTGATCTTATCAATTTTCCCCAAATTATCATAGGGAACCCGGGGCCGCCAATCGAACCTGAAGGGCAGGAAGAGTTTGGCCATGTCCGAGGAGTTGGTGAAGGGCGACTCGATGATCAGAGAGCGGCAAGGGAGGCGGGCGGCCAGGTCCACGGCCAGGGCGGTGCCCAGGGAACGGCCGAAGAGGACCAGGTCTGCGGGGTCTATCCCCCTGGTTCCGGTCATGTAGCGGTAGGCCGCGGCGCTATCCTTATAAGTGCCTTCCCGGGAGATCAGCCCCTCAGATTTGCCATATTCCCGGTAATCGAAGATGAAGACCTGGACCTCCGCCAATCGGTGCAGGAGGTTGATGTTTTCCAGGCGGTGGCTGATATTGCCAGCGTTGCCGTGGAACCACAGGAGGACCGGGGCGCCGTTCTTGGGCACCCACCAGCCGTGCAGGCGCACCCCGTCTTCGCCCTCGAAGTAGACCTCCTCATACTCCAGCCCGTAATCACCGGGATTGCCGATGAGGTGCGGGTCCGGGAAGAAGACGATGCCCCTTTCGGAAAATTCCCCATACATTGCAGTTTAATTCTCTTATCCGGTTCCCAGGCTGCGCTTGGGGATCACTGATTTGCAAAGCTTTACTTTGCAGTCCAAAGCGCAGCTTAGGGGCAAAAATGGCGTTCCCAAGTGCAACTGGGAAACGAGAACAATCAATGGGGTCACTGGCTCGCGGCTAATGACCCCTAGATACAAACTGGGCAGAAGGCCGAGCGGGTGAGAGGGCCGCCAGACAAAAAAACCAAAAAGCCCCTCTGCCAGTTACTACCTTTCCCGCAGCGGACTCACCCCAGGAAATACCCCAGGATATAACGCAGAGCCAGGCCGGAAATGACCAGCCCCAAGCCGATGCGGATTACCTTGCCGGAATAATGCTTCTGCAGGCGGGCCCCCAGGTACATGCCCAGGAAGCCACCGGCCCCGAACAGGGCTCCCAGAAGCAGATCCGGGGTGATCCCCATGGCATAATAGATGCCCACCCCCGCCACCGAAGTAACCAGGGTTCCCAGGAGGGCGGCGCCGGCAATGGTATACATGGGCAGCTTAAAGATGGCGGCCAGAAAGGGGGCGATGATGGCGCCGCCGCCGATGCCGTAAGTGCCGCCGATGAGGCCTACCACCAGGGCCAGGAAGAAGAGAGCCGGTCCATTGAAGCTGAAGGTCTCTCCCAGAAATTCGTAAGAGACCCGCTTCAGAGTCCAATGAACCGTCCGCACCCGGGCCGCCGCCGGCAGGCCGCGCCCGGCGCTCTGGCCGGATTCCCGCAGGACCTGCTGGAGGCGCTTCTGCACCTGGGCCTCAAATTCCTGAATCTTAGCCTTTTTGTGTTTGGCCCAAATCATCTGGTCATAAAGCAGGCGCAGGCCGATATAAAGCAGCACACAGCCCACAAAGAGTTTAAAATTTCTCGGATTCGGCAGCCAGCCGGTACGGATCAGCACCCCAAAATAGAGGCCGGGCAAGGTGCCCAGGATGGTGACGCAGGCCACCGGCCAGTTCATCCGCCCTTCCCGAATGAAGCGGTAGACCCCGCTGGGGATGGCGACGATGTTATACACCAGATTGGTGGGACTCACCGCCGGGCTGGTAAAATTGAGGATGCTCATCTGAAAAGGCAACAGCAGGAAGGCCCCGGAAAGGCCTCCCATGGAGGTGAAGGTGGAAACCACCAGGGCAATGAGGGGGGGGATGAGGGGGTTGACCTCCACCCCGGAGACGGGAAAGACCATTTACCAGCCTATTGTTAAATTATTCACAATATTAATTCCAAGGCTTCCTGCATGTCAATGGAAAATGAGGCTCCAACTCGGTCTGATTTGATGAAAATTATTTAACCCCGGGCAGCCAGCAGTTAAAAAAATTATACTGACGCCTGGCAGAAATCGGGGGCCGCTCAGGGTAACTATTTGATATCTATATTTATATTATATATGGATAATTTGGCATGTATCCTGCATCACTATGTTGCCAAGTACGAACCGGATTAGGGATTCCCCCATCCCCCAAAATGAAAAGTTCGTATCCATTTCTCCTTTCACCCACTGGCCGGGATTCCCCCTCCCGGCCAGCTCTTTTTGGGAGAAGGGCTGGGGTACCCCAGAAAAGTCCCCGGTCGCAGGTAAGTAATCGGCTTAACTAACCTCTTAGAGGGGATTTATTTGCATCGGTATAATATGTTGATAATTACAATGGTCTAGAGTTTAACTGCGAGATAGTGTATTTTCTCCATGCAATCCCCTTTTTCAAACGGGGGCTAAAAAACTGTAGTTTGAAATGTCATAGCAATTATGAAGCATCCACTAGACAAGGGGCGACCCGCCGGGTCGCCCTTACTTTGTTTGGAGGATGATGGCGGGCAGTGCCCCGCCCTCTTGGGGATCTAGGGGCGGACCCAGGTGACCGCCCCTGATTTAGGGTGTGCCCTGCACGCCGCCTGTGGTGTCGGCGGCCCCAGGCCGCCCTAGATGGGCCATAATATGGTGGGAGTGCCCGCCCTACATGTTGGCGGCTTGGCGTGAGACTTCGCTACTCCCAGGAGTCCTCCACCGCAGCGAGGACCGCCAGTTTCAGCGGCTGGATCTTGCGGTAAACCTGGTCCGGGGGGCACTGGCGGCCACCCACGGTGAGCAGGTCGTGGTCGATGGCGATGTCGAAAAGACGTTGGTTTTCCTGGAGGTAAGGGAGAATCAGGTTCCAGTCCGCCTCGGTGAGGGGGACGATCTCGCCGCCGTTCAACTGCTCCTCCACCACCTGCTGGTAGGGGTCGCGGATGTAGATGGCCCCCCCCGAGGCCAGGGAGAACAGATTGGAGCCGGGATATGGGGTCCGTTGCGGCCGCAGGCGCCCCCGGGGGTCGTACTCCAGGCCATTAACGATGACAAAGCCGCCGCCCTGGAAGACGTCGCCGGCCATGAAGGATTCCGCCAGGAAATCCAGGGCGGTGCCGTTGATCACCACCCGGGGCCGGCCCACCGCGTTGATCAGGGGTCGTCCGGCGGCGTTCCCCAGAATGTAAACCTCCCCGCCCTTGGCGCCGTACATGAAGGTCTGGCCCACGTCGCCGTGCACCACCAGCTTGCCCTGCTTCATGATCTGCCCCAACTGGTCCTGGGCGTTGCCGTGGACCTGGAGGGTCATGCCGTCGATGCCCGAAGCCAGGTAGTCGCCAGTGCTGCCGTAGGCGTCGATGCGCACCTCTTGGGTGTCGGGCCCGAAGCCGCAGCCCAGGAAACGCTGCCCCTGGTAGCCGTAAGTGATGAATTGCCGCCACCCCAGCTTAAAGGCCTGGCACAGGAGGCGGGCGTCGCAATCATCCCCTTCCGGGGGAAAGCCCGCAGCATTGAGAATCAGGACCGAGTCCGCTTGCGGGGGCGCCTGCAAAAGCTCCCGGTTGTCCCAATCGATCCGGCGGTAGCGGCTGGAATGATTCTCCCCCACGAAGGAGGTATCCTGGAAGATGCGGATCAGGGCTTCCATGAGAAAATGAAGAAGATTGCTGCGTTTCTTGTCCCCCGGGTCGTAGCGCCGGTCCAACAGCAGGGTCAGCCCATTAACGGCCGCGGCCTTGAGAGGGTCGCCAAACCCTGCCTGCTTCACCACCGCCTCCAGGATTTCCCGGAAGCTGGCGTAGGAGATGGTGGTGGCGCCTTGGCGGATGGCGTCATAGAGCCGCCTCCCGTTTTGGTCCTCCAGGTTGGCGGCGGCCAAAAGGGCCGCCTCGGAGTCCTCCTGGTAGCCCAGCTCCAGCACTGCGCCGTCCCAAGGGCGCTGATGCCAGGGCACGGTCCGGGATTTTCCGAACTTGTCGTGGCAGGATAGCACCCGGTGGCCGTTATGGGCCTCCAGGGAAAAGATGAAGGCGCCGCCGTCGGTGGCGCTGCCGCCCCGGGCATTCCAGTAGAGGTCGGCCACGGGGCAGATGCGGGGATCCTCCTGGGCCAGACTGGCCAGGGTGGCGTCGATGGCTTGCTTCTCCGAACAGATGAGGCCGATCTGCACCTCGCCGTCCTGGAGGGCAAAGACCTGGGGGCGCAGCATGGAGGTGTCGGTGATGCCGATAAGATCGAAGCTCTTCCGCTCCGGGTCGTTGCGGGCAATGATGAAAAACCAGGGGCCATCCGGGGAACCATGGATATTGGCCGCCTGGAGCTGCCGGTAGATGTGCTGGCGCTTCGGAGGCAGCAGGTCGAAGTCCCGCTCCGTGGTGGGAGCCATGGACTCAATGACGTATTCAAGGGTATAGCCGTAGAGCCGGTGCCAGAGGTCGAAGATGAGCACCGCCACCTCGGTGTCCGTCAGGAACTGGGGGAAAAAATGGCGCTGGCTCAGGTATTCGCTCACGGAAAAGTAATTGGCGAAGTCGCCGTTGTGCACCAGGGCGGTGTTGAGGGCCGCGAAGGGGTGGGCCCCGCCGGGGTGCCAAACCCGCCCCCGGGTGGGATAGCGCTGGTGGGCGATCCAAACATGGGCCTTGAAGTCCAGCAACTGGTAATAGTAAGCTACTTCCTCGGCATAGCCCACGATCTTCAAGATCAACATATTCCGGCCCTGGGACATGACGAAGGCCTTTTTCTCCCCCAGAGAGGCGTAGAAGGTCTCGTTCAGCTTGTAGCAATTCTGGGCCACATACTCGTCTTCCACCTTGCGCCAGGGAATGCCGTAGAGCTTCTGCTGCTGGATGAAATATTGCAGGACTTCGGGCTTCACCCGCACGAAGTACTGCCAGACATCGGGGGGCTTAACCACGAGGCCGGGGATATCTCGCCAATCGTCGACGGTGGGCAGGCGGCGGGCGTGGTCCAACCGGAAGATCGGGGTGATGAATTGGGCCTCCACCTGCGGCCGCGCCTCGATGTCCAGATAGGCGATCTGGATGAGGTAATCGTCATCGAGGATCTCCTGGGAGACCTCCAGGTATGCCGGGTCCAGGCCCACCGCGGCGATGCCGCCGCCCTTGCCGTTGCCCCGGTTGTGCATCTGCACCGAGGGACAGACGATATGGCGGCCGGCCACCGGCACGCTGGCGGCAAATCCGATGACCCCGCAGCCGCCTTCATCGGCGGCCTTGTGGATGCGACCCGCAGGATAGGGCGAAGCAAAGTCTTGGCGGGTATGGAGCAGCCTAAGGCCCGGATGGCTAAAATTTTTGTGGTCTTGCATAGGGTTCACCGAAGTTCAAAGTTCAAGGTTCAAGGTTAATTGGTGGCCATAAGCCACCCTATAGCTTACTTTAAAAGGTATGGCAAATTACCAAGGACTCCGCCAATAATTGACGCAACGAGAGGATGTTGAATAAGAGACTTTATCCTTTCTTTAACCTCGTTTTTTTCTTCATTTGTAGCTTGCATTTTATTGATCTCTAAAAGAAGTTGCTCAATATCGAAAACGAATGATTGATTAAAAATATTCTGGGTTATGGAAATGTTAATAGGGGAATTTAGCCCTCCATTTTAAACAACATCTACTCCGTTTGCAGTAATCTTTCCAGCGCTCCCTTGGATATAGTAACTCCCTAAACCTGAACTGGCTTAAATTCAATTAAGTCATGTTGGTCTAACTGTTCGCAAATTCTATATAAATCTTGAGGTGGAATTGGTGGATTGAAATCAACAGGGTTAGGTCTAATAATCCCTTCCCTCCGTTTTTCATAAAATTTTTCGAGAATGACTCCTCTTAATTCATTATCTTTCATATTTTTTTATCGCCCTGTCTTTCTATTTTATAAGATGTGTTATAAACATTATAAACACTGACTCCTTTGCAATCCTAATAGGGCGTGCTGTGCTCGCCGAATTCCGGCGGCCACAGGCCGCCCTATAACTGCTCACTGCTCACTGCTCACTGCCTTCTCAAATCATCATCCACCGGGCGGTCGAAGTAGTCCAGGTGGGCCAGGGTGTCGGTGCGGCCCACCAACTCCCGGATGCTCCGCAGGCCCAGGCGCCGCAGGATCTCCTTCAGAATCCAGCTCCAGGAGTAGTACATATTGCTGATCCGGTTGCTCCCCCAATCGATGGCCATGAGGTCCACCAGTTCCGGGTCGGTGGTGGCGAGGCCGCGGGCACAGCCGCGGCCGGATTCGCAGTTGTGACAACGCAGGCACTCCAGGGCCACCAGGTCGGCGGTGCCGATCTGGACTCCATCGGCCCCCAGGGCGATGGCCTTGGCCACGTCGAAGGCGCTGCGGATGCCGCCGGAGGCAATCAGGGTCACCTGGTCCCGGATGCCCTCGGCCTTGAGGAACTGGTGCACCTTGGGAATGGCATATTCCACCGGCATGGCGAT
>JBEKDQ010000132.1:0-6972 GCA_050014275.1 Desulfobaccales bacterium
AACTATCTGGGTATACGAGGAAATAAGGAGATAAGATTTTGATTCTGGAAGGACTGCGGTCGTCGGGACGGCTGGATCAATGCAAGCGGGTGGACTACCATCCACGCGAAGCGTTTAGTTCATGTTCTGAATATCCATACCCCTTAAAACCAGAAATTTATCCGTTTGAACGATTTCTCCTTTTAATCTAAACTAAATCCATGCCTGACAACATCAACGCTCTGGAAACTTTCTATTTCCGGAGAAATTCTTATCGCAGGATCGACCTGCTCCGGATCAAAGGACTCTCTGGTAACCTCCCCTGATATTGGAAGGAATATGAATCATAAAATTCTCTGGTTCCTGATTCTGGGTCTGATGGTTTTTCAAAGCGGATGCGCCCTGGAGAATTATCATCAAGGTTCCGAAGACTATTCCAGGCTTAGATATTCTCAAGACGAGGCTCGATCCGGGACACAATCCGGACCCTCACCCGGCTGAATGACACTAGCGGGCTTTCAGTATTGAAAGCCAATTAGCAGAGATTGCAAGGCTCTGTCATTTCTGTTGCGGTTCCCAACGAGCGGTGGCGTCATTATAAACCCAGACCTGGCCATTCAGGTCGTACTGCCATTGATTGCCGACTTTTCGCACATTCCTGGCTTCGGCGGGTGCAATGGGGGATAATTCATCCGGCGTTCCCACTCTGCTCCTCATATAGTCTGTCATCGGGGGTTGGTTCGGTTGTTCGATAGATGGTGATGGTGATGATGATGGTGATGATGATGGTGATGAGGGGGAGGAGGCGCATCCACTCGCCAAGATGAGCAACATGGAAGCTACTACCGCCATTACGCAAAGATAAATCTTTATCTGCATCTCTTGAATCTCCTGTTCCAGGTTATATTCACAATCCTTGACCAAACTAATCTGTGGTGCCCGGCAACAAAATTGCGTGGAGAAGATTACACTATCTCGCAGTTAAACTCTAGACCATTGTAATTTCAGCGATATCAATATGTTATACCGAGCAACTAATTCCCTCTCCCCCCAAGGGGGGAGAGGGAAAGCTTGTAAATTCCTTAAATTGATTAGCTAGTGGGCATGCCTAAATTCAAACAATTCTCTACTGCCTGCCTAATAGCAAAAACCTTGCCGGACACTACTGAAAACTAATCAAATGCAAATTAATCAGTCAAGTTTCGCACCAAGTATTAATGGGAGCGGAAAAGAGATTAAATTCTCCCTCACCCTCAACCTGGCGCGCTTGCCCTTAACTTTGAACTTTGAACCTTGGACGAAACTCCCCTATCGGGGAGAGGGGATAAAGATGTAACCCATTTCATGCTTCCGTTAATAACTGACTTCACAGGCCAGAGGCCTATACTACCAAGTTCAGGTAGCATAGGCGTCCCGCCTGGTATTCAATTCAGGGGTGCAAAACCTGAGTTAATAGCATGACATACTTACCTCGATTAATCCAACATGTCAAGGCACACATTGTATCTTTGGTGGTGGGTAAACGTTGCACCCACAATATTTTTACATCGATTAAGGCACTATGGTTTATCGCGGTATCTTATGGGGAATATTGCCGATATGACGGGTTCGACTCCCGCCGCCTCCACCGGATTAAGGGGCAGTGGCCCAGCTTTCAATTTACCGGGACGAAGACGGCCCGGTTTTTTTTAGGGCCGGCAGGGGGCGGCAGGGTGAAGAAGAAGGTGGCGCCGCCGTTGACCTTGCCTTCGGCCCAGATCGTCCCTCCATGCCGGCTGATGATCCTCTGCGCCAGGGCCAATCCGATCCCGGTCCCTTCGAATTCCTGGGGGCCGTGTAATCTCTCAAAAACCTGAAATAGCTTGTTGGCATAGCGCATGTCGAATCCCACCCCGTTGTCTTTCACATAAAAGACCTCACGATCTTCTTCCTGGCGGCAGCCGACTTCGATGACCACCGCCTCCACGGAGGTGGTGAACTTGACGGCATTGCCCAGGAGATTCAACCAGACCTGATGCAGCAAAGACCGGTCCGCCTGGACCATGGGCAGGGGAAGCACCTGCCAACGCAGGGAGCGGCCTGCGCTGGCCTTCTCTAATTCCCCCACCACCTGGTTCACCAACCGGTTCATGTCCACTTCCGAGAGGCTGAGGTCCCCGCGCCCCAAACGGGAGAAGGCCAGCAGGTCGTCTATCAGCCGCCCCATGCGCCGGGAATCGGCGATAATGATCTGTAACAATCGCCGGCCTTCGTCTTCCAGGCAGTGGGCGTGATCTTCCAAAAGAATCCGGGAGAAGCCGGAGATGGCCCGGACCGGCGCGCGCAGGTCGTGGGAGACGGAATAAGAAAAGCTCTCCAATTCTTTATTGGCTGCTTCCAGTTGGGCGGTGCGTTCTTTAACCCGGAGTTCCAGGCCTTCATTGAGCCGGCGAATTTCCTCCTCCGCCTGCTTGCGTTCGCTGATGTCCAGGAAAAAGCCGTCCCAGACCACCCAGTCTTCCTGGAGGCTGGAGCGGGCGTGGAAGAGGAGATAACTCCCCCGGCCGTCGGGAGCGAAGCAGCGGACTTCCCTGGAGAGATGGGTGCCTTCGGTGACGCGGCCGGTCAGGGCTGCCTGGAATCCGGCCCGATCCTCCGGGTGCAGGGCGTTTAAGACGATTTCGGCATTATTCAGCAAGGCCTCCGGCGGCTGGGAGAAGATGGCGTTGGACTGCCGGCTGACGTAGGTAAACCGCAGGGCGCCATCCGGGTAAACCAGCAGTTCGAAGAGCATTTCCGGGACCTTCTCCGTCATCCGTTGTATCCGCCGCTCCGAGGATAGGCGCTCCAGGGTGGCGCCGCACAGGCCGGCCAGGGCCAGATAGATGTCCAGCAAGGACCGGGGCAGCGGCTCCGTGCGGCGGTGGCCCACCAACATCACCCGGGTAGTCTGCTTCCCCTCGGAGATGGGGAATAGGGCGACAGCATAGGGTTCCGGCAGGTTAACGACCTCCGTGGCCAGGAAACCACTTTCCAGGACCTCGGCGACGGTAGCGGCGGTCTGCCGCAGGACCTGGCCGCCGCTGGCCTCCTCCAGAGGAGTGCAATGCAGCAAGACGATCTCGCCATCCGGGCGCCGGCCCTGGAAGGCCACCAGGTCCGCCTGGAAGTAGTAGGTCAGCACTTTTTCCAGTTCAGTCCAGACCTCCCGGTCCGAAATCAACCCCGCCAGGTACTGGTACGCCTTGACCAGCGCCTCCAGGTAATCCGCCTGGGCGAAGGATGCCTTTCCCATAGTCTAATCCTCCTTCAGAGGCTCCAGGTAGAGATTGGCGAGAAATAATTCCTCAAAGTCCTCGGCGTGGGCCAGCGAGATGAGCCTGGCGGTCCTGCGCAACTGCGCAAGATGCTGTTGCGCGGCGGTGGAGAGAATCAGATCCCCACAGCCCCGCAGGGCGGCATCGCCGCTGAGTTCCACCCGGTCCGCCGGCACCCGGGGAAGGAGACCGATGGCCTGGGCGCTGGTCACGTCCAGGAAGCGGCCGAACTCACCGGCGACGCAGACCCGCGCCAGGCTGGCCAGGGTGATCCCGGAGTGGCGCCCCAACACCAGGAGTCCGGCGCCGATGGCGGCCTTGGCCCGCTGCAGGGCGTCGACGTCCGCCATGCTCAGGACCAGGGAGCCAATCCCCGGGGCGATCTGCAGGCGGGCCCCGCCCGGGTCGGCCGCGCCGGCGGCCGCGAACCGCCCGGTCCGGGACAACTGGCCGGTTTCGACCAGCCTGGTGATCAGGTCCACCAGACCGGAGCCGCAAAATCCCCGGGGCTCCTCCCCCCCGAGCACCTGGTAGTGCAGTGAGCCGCTGGCTCCCCTTTCGACCCGATGGACCGCTCCGGGTTCGGCGAGCATGCCGCTTTGCAGACCCCAGAGTTCGAAGGCCGGCCCACCCGCGGCTGAAGTGATCCAGAGGTTGCGGCCGTCCCACAGGGCGATCTCGGAGTTGGTGCCGAAGTCGATGAACACGGCCGGCGCCGGCCCGGAAAGCAGGCGGGTGGCCACCAATCCCGCCAGCAGGTCCGAGCCTACGAATCCGGCCAGAGGCTGGATGAGCCGCACGGCAGCCTGGGGGTGGGTCCCCCAGGCCTCGACCCAGGGCGCCGAGGTTGCGGGCCGGCAAGCGACGGGATTCTCCCAATGTTGCGGCTGTAATAGGAGCTGGTAATTCTTCCCTGCCATCAGGGCCAGCATGGGCGTGTTGCCCACCACTGCCAGGGAAGTCACCCGGCGCAGGTCCAGCCCTTGGCGGCCGGCCAGCTCAGCCAATCCCTCGGCGATGGCCGCTACCACCTGGGCGTTCAAGGCGCGGGCTGTCTCGGGAGACTCCTGGGCGGCCACCAGGCGGGTCAACACATCGGCGCCGAAGCTCAACTGGGGATTGCGGCCCCGGAGCCGGGCCAGACGCTCTCCGTCCGTAAGCTTCAGGAGTACCAGGCGAATATTGGTGGTGCCCAGGTCAACGGCCACCCCCAGGGGACTCTTGACCTCCGGGAGCCGCGCCACTGGCCAAGGGGCGGGGGGCCAGGCGGAACTCGGGAAGCCCTCACCGGAAAGGCCGCGCCATTTGCTGGGGGGCGCGGCATGGAGAACCTCCAGGCGCAGATCCCCTTGAGGCCGCAACTGACAGGCCAGGCGCACCCCCCGGGCGAGACGCGGGCGGGTGAGGTGGAGGCGCTCATTGAGGGTCGGCTCCAGCGTCCCGCCTCCCAGCAGGCGAATCTCGCAGAGGCCGCAGGCGCCGTGGCCCCGGCAGGCGGTGCGGACCTGGGCCCCGCCCCCCTCCAGAATCTCCCGCACCGAGGGGCCGGGCTCGTAGGAGATCCGGCGTTCCTCCTTGCCGATAAGCACGATAAGCTGCGGCACTTTACCTCGTCCTACAGCGCACTGCAGCCACCATGGCGGCAATGTTTTCCGGTTTAGCCTCCGGCGGAATCTCGCAGCCGGACGACAAGATGAAACCGGGGCGCTTGCCGAAAAGGGCCAGCAACTCCCGGGACCGCTCCCCAATCTCCTCCGGGGCGGCGTTGACGAAGGACAGGGATTTCAGGTTGCCGTTCAGGCAGGTGTGAGGGAGCGCCTTTTGGGCCTCCCGGGGATCGACTTCATAGTCGAAATTGGCAATATTTACCCCCAGTTGAGGATAAAAGGGCAGGATGCCGGCAACCGGCCCGGCGATGTGCAGCCAGTTACAAATAGCGCCTGCCTGCCGGAGGGCGGTGAAGAGCCGGGTGAGGCGAGGCGCCACCAGCTCCCGGAAAAATTGCACCGGGATCACCGCAGGTGAGGCAGAAGGCTCAAAGACCATGGGAAGATGGGCGCCGGCCTCCACCTGGGCCGAACCGAACCTGATGGCGGTTTCGGTGGCGAAATCCAGAAGCCGTTCGAACCCTTCCCAGGCGTCCGCCGCCAGATACAGGGCCGCTTCGATACCCAGCAATTGGGTGGCCAGGGTCATCGGGCCCAGCACACAGCCGACCACCAATACCTGCTGGCCTACCTGGCGGTGCAAAATCTTCAGGGCCCGCAATAATTCCGGCATCCGCCCCGCCCTCCGGGGGTCGGGCACCGATAGCTTGGGCAAATCGTCGATGGCGGAGAGGGCATAGGAAGCCACGTCCGGGTACTGCTCATCATAAAAGGTCAGGACCGAACCGGCGGCCTCCGTCTCCACGCAGACATCCATGAGGGCGAATACCGCGTCGTAGTCATAGTGCTGCCAGGCGTTCAGTTGTGCCTGGGCCAGGTCCTCGCCGCGGGTCAGGTAGCTAAGCAGGGGCGTGCCCGCCAGCCGCGCCGCATGGCCGAAGACCTGGGCAATCACTGGCACCCGGTCCACCGGGGCCAGCTTAGCCGCCGCGGTGATTCGCTCAAGGCTGTTCATGGCGGCCTCCCCTAGCGCCTATAGTTTCATCGAGGTAATGCGCCCCGTCGAAGGCGGTCTGGGCCACATAGTCCACGTTCAATTGCGCGGCGCTGGCCTGCTTCAGAACCGCCCCGCCCGCCACCACCTTGAGGTGCGTTAGCCCTTCGGCCTTCAGGGCCTGGCGCACCCGGCGGACCTGGGGGATCACCGAGGTGATCAAGCCGCTCACCAGCACGGCCTGGGCTGCCTCCAGGGCTGCGGAATGCGCCAATTTCTCCAGGGAACAGTTCTTGCCGCAATCGACCAGGCGATAGCCTTTAGCCGCCAGGACGCTCTTCACCACGTTCTTGCCCAACTCATGGACATCCCCTTCCAGGGTGGCGATCACAAAGGTGTGTCTTGCCGCGCCCAGAGGCATGCCATTCGGGTAGAGTTCCTTGATCGCCGCCCCCGCGGCGCGGCCAGCCAGCATAATCTCCAGCAGATTAAAGTGTTCTACCGTGCACTTCTCGTCCAGCCGGAGCATGGCCTGCTCAATTCCGGCGGTAACGATCAGTTCCGCCCCGACGCCGGCGGCTCCCAGGCTCCGCACCTCCGCCACCGCCCTGGCATGATCGCCGTCCAACAGGGCTCCTATCAGTGGCCCAAAGAGAGATTCCTGCATCAATAGTAGTTCCTCACCTTAGTCACATACGGTTATTCAACCTGCCCCACACTCTTTGCAGTATATACCAATCTAATATAACATGGTTCGGCGGGAAACCCATCGCTTCCCCGGGAAGTTGGCCGCATCTTTTGCCTTGCCACCCTGCCAGGCAATGATTAGCTTTTACTAAAAAACGGGGTCAGCCCCCGGGCGGGGCAGGTGGCGAACCAGAGAGACCCAAGGGAGATGGAGATATGTCCAAACGGAGATACAAGGTGCGAGCCGAATGCCCCGCCTGCGCCTGTGGCGATGTCAGTTTTCTGGGGCCGGAGGACCTTAGGGAAAGGTTTATCGGCAACGAAAAGGAGATCGACATCCTCTGCCCCATGTGTGGCACCAAGACCAAGGGGAAGCTGGCGGAGGAAGGCCAGGAAACCGGGAATAAAT
>JBEKDQ010000133.1:0-6972 GCA_050014275.1 Desulfobaccales bacterium
AGAAAAACATCGTTAAGCAAAAGCGATGCTTTTTTCAAATATCGTTTGGAAAGCTTTATGATTTTTAGCATTATTATTGTTATTTTTTTAATCCCCTCTCCCCCAATGGGGGAGAGGGATAGGGTGAGGGGGAATTAATCTCTTTTCTGCTTCCTTTAATAACCTGGGAACCAGGCGTCCTGCCACGTAACACCCGAGGGCGGGGGTTCTCCAGGTTTTTTCAGAGTTCTCCAATTATTATCGCACGAGGGGTAAGTTAAAGGAACTCCAGTAACTCCACAATTCTCTCCGGCTGGCTGATTTGGGCCTCCACCTCCAGGACCCATAAGGGCATGGTCTGATCCCAGCGTTCAGCCAGGCGGGCCCAATCCTTGGCGGTGGTGACCAGGGCCCAGGCCCCGGCGGTTTCCGCCTCCCGCACCAGGGCCGCCAATTCCGCGGGCTGGAAGGGGTGATGGTCCGGAAAGACCCGGAAGCCCCGGAGCCGCACCCCCAACTCTTCCAGGGTTCGCTGGAAGACCTCGGGCCGGGCCAGGGCGGCGAAGGCAAGCAGGGCTTGATTTTTCAGGACGGTGGGGGGCTCCGGCGGGCCGGCAGGCACAAGGCGGACCGCGGCGGGGGTAATGCTGGCCGTCAGCACGGTTTTCTCGGGAAAGCCGCGTTGCAGGTCCGTCAGGGTGCGGCGGTCCCGGTCCTCCTGAAAGCGGGTGAGGATGAGCACCTGGGCCGCGGTTTTTTTGGGGTTTTTTGCTTTTTTTGTTTGTTTGGTTTTTTTGGTAAGCGCGGCCCGGGGCTCCCGCAGGATGCCCAGGGGCAGCAGCCGGCCATTGCCGAAGGGGGCGGCCGCGTCCAGCAGAACGATGTCCAGGTCCCGGTGAAGCTGAAAATGCTGGAAGCCGTCATCCAGCAGAAACAGGTCCGGCCGGACCTGCTCCCAGGCGGCCAGGCCCGCAGCATAACGGGAGGCCCCGGTGTAGACCGCGGCCCCGGGGAGGGTCCGGGCCAGCCAGTAGGCCTCTTCGCCCGCCTGGGGTGGTTTTTGGTAAATCTGCCGGCCGTCGGAGATGCAAGCGACTCCCTGGTTTTGGCCGCCGTAACCCCGGCTGAGAATGGCCACCTTGCGGCCCTGAGCCTGAAAAAGACGGGTAAGGCAGGCGGTCACCGGGGTCTTGCCGGTGCCGCCCACGGTCAGGTTGCCGACGCTCACCACCGGAGCCGGCAGACGCCTGGCCCGGAGAATGGACCTGGCATAGAGAGCCCGCCGCATCCGGGCCCCTAGGCCGTAGAGCGCGGCCAGCCCCCCGGCCACCGCCCCCAGGGAACACCTGGGCGCCGGGGCTTCCTCTCCACCCCCACCCTGGAGACCATCAAAGAGGCGGTGCCAGTACGGGTGCATTTTTCATTCTACTTTACGAACGGGAAATTCTTGGCTCAAAAATTTATTAAATTTTCTAGGGAAAAACATAACGGACAGTTTCTCCAAATTATTTCCAATTTCATAGGGTTTAAGATTAAAGGTCTTCCATATAGGGAAATAATCATTAGATAGCGGATTACATGCAAAGGGATTTATAAACAAGCAATGCTGTTGTTGATTCGTTACATTAAAAACTAAAAGAGCAGATATAGTAGTATTATAATGTCTTGTGAATGCAGCGTTTCCCCTGGAAAGATATGTTATTCCAGAACTTATTTTTGCATCTGGATCGAAATAAATACCAATATCGCCAAATAAGACAGTAGCAATTGACACGCCGGTAAAATAAAAATGTTCAAAAATTCGTAGATACAAGAACAACTGTAAATGATAGTTTGTGTTTACCAAATATTTTCCTAAGTTTTCTTATATAGCTTCTAATCTGTTCTTCAGATAATACCTGCGTAGCTACCTTTATTCCAATCTCTTACGTCTTTTACATCACAAAGCACTATATAACCATTTTTGCTACCTGATAATCAACATTACCCGGACCTACTTGAAAATCTTTTCCATAAGATAAATTATGCTTTGTTAAATAATCTTCAAATAAACTTTCTGATTCAGACATTTCCTCTTCCTAATTTTAAAGCCAAATTTAGTGCCGCCTGAATAGATATTAATGGGAGCGTT
This sequence comes from Desulfobaccales bacterium, assembly GCA_050014275.1. Lineage (GTDB taxonomy): Bacteria > Desulfobacterota > Desulfobaccia > Desulfobaccales > 0-14-0-80-60-11 > JAPLJC01. Next base: position 2,111 of record JBEKDQ010000133.1, read on the forward strand.
GTGGGGTCCCTTATTTTTCCCCTCTCCATCTATGGGGGAGGGGGTTAGGCTGAGTCTGGAAAGTAAACCTATTTTATCTTCCCAGTAACAGAAAATTTGGTTTCACCTCCAATAGTCATGCTGTTCTGGTCTTTCTCCTGCAGCGACGTGTCACCCTGCCTGGTCTCCGCCAACCCACATGCTGATACTGAGGCGGCCATAATCAAAAATAACAGTCCGAAAATTAACTTTCTGGTCATTATCTTAACCTCCAAAACTATGACCGACTGCAACTCAAAGTATTTGGCAATAGCTGAGATAATGCGGCTCACCTTGAACGCCGCAGTCCCCAAAAGGTTTTTGGGCTTATTGGCTCAGAAAAAACCCCTAAAAGATATTTAATATTAATAAGCTTCTTCATCACTTCGCTGAGCCGCGCCGCGTAAGGTGGGCACTGCCTATCAATAGGGTCGGCTCCTTATCCTCCTCCCGGGCGAACTGCATTTCGTAGAGGCGGCGGTAGAGGCCGCCGGCGGCCAGGAGCTCGGCGTGCCTGCCGCTCTCCACCACCCGGCCCTCTTCCAGGACCACGATGCGCTGGGCATTCCTGACCGTAGACAGGCGGTGGGCGATGACCAGGGTAGTGCGCCCTGCGATCAGCCGGTCCAGGGCCTGCTGCACCTCCCGCTCGGATTCGGAGTCCAGCGAAGAGGTAGCCTCGTCCAGGATAAGGATGGGCGGGTCTTTGAGGAGGGCCCGGGCAATGGCCAGGCGCTGGCGTTCGCCACCGGAGAGGCGCACCCCTTGCTCGCCGATGACCGTATCCAGGCCCCGGGGCAGGGACGCCACAAAATCGTAGGCGTGAGCGGATTTCAGGGCCGCCAGGATTTCTTCTTCCCGGGCCGAAAGCGAGCCATAAGCCACATTGTATCGCACCGTGTCATTGAACAAAATGGTCTGCTGGGTGACCACCCCGATCTTGGCCCGCAGGGACGAAAGGGTCATTTCCCGGAGGTCCCGCCCGTCGATCAGGATGGCTCCCCCGGTTACCTCGTAGAAACGGGGCAGGAGGTTCAGCAGGGTGGATTTGCCGGCCCCGGAGGGACCCACCAGGGCCACGATTTCGCCCCGGCCCACCGTGAGGTCGATGTCGCGCAAGACCTGGCGGCCCTGGTCATAGGCGAAGCTGACCCCCTGAAAGGCGATTTCCCCTTGCAGAGGGGTAAGGACCGCGGCCCCCGGGCGGTCCTGGATCTCCGGCGCCCGGTCCATCAGGCCGAAGACCCGCGTGGCTGCGGCCAGACCCTCCTGGACGATGTTCTGCACCGCGCTCAGGCTCTTGATGGGCTGGTAGAGCATGAGCAGGGCCGCCAGGAAGGAGAAGAAGGTGCCCGGGGTGGAGGTCCCCCGGATGACCGCGTAACCGCCGTAAAAGATGATGCCCGCCATCCCGAGGGAGCCCAGGAACTCCATGGTGGGGGGGGAGAGCTCCCGGACCGCGTTGAGGCGCATGCGGGTGCGGAAATAGTCCCAGTTGGCCTCCCTAAAGCGGCGCTCTTCGAAGTCCTCCCGGGCGAAGGCCTTGACGATCCTCTGTCCCGCCAGGCTCTCCTGGAGCACCGTGTAGAGACGGGCGTTGAACACCTGGGTGTCATGGGAGACGCCGCGGATGCGTTTCCCCAGCCAGAGGATGAGCAGCACCGCCAGGGGAAAGACCGCCATGGCCAGCAGGGCCAGGCGCCAATCCCGGTAGAAGATCACCGCGCTCAGCCCCAGGACGGTGAAAGAGTCCTGGAAAGCACTGGTCACCACCCGGGTCATGGCGTCCTGCAGCAGGTTGACATCGTAGGTGAGGCGGCTCATCAGGGTGCCGGTGGCCTCGCCGTCGAAGAAGGACAGGGGCTGGCGCATCAAGGAGGCAAAGAGCTGGTCCCGCAGGGTGGTGACGGTGGCGTTGCCGATGTAGCTCATCTGATAGTTGTCGGTGTAAGACAGGAAGCCCTTGAGGGCGTAAAGCAGGATGATCAGGGGCGGCAGCAGGTAGAGCATCTGTTCTTTGCGCCCGAAGAAGACGTCGTCCAGGACCGGTTTCACCAGATAGGCCAAAGCCGCGGTGAGCGCCGAGACCCCCAGCATGGCCAGAATCGCCGCGATTATCCGGAACTTGTGGGGCTTCAGATAAGCTAAGAGGCGCACATATAAGCGCAGATCGTCTTTGTACATGGGCGGATGGATCACCAACCCTTTTATTTCTCAAGATATTAACGGGTGCATTATGCGGTCCCTTATTTATCCCCGCTCCCCCGATGGGGGAGTTGTAGGGTCGGCATTGTCCACCTGAAGACTGTTTTCCCTTTTCTGTTTCCTGTATCGCGTTCTTGTACCGGTTTGCGAGCAAATGAACATTTTCTGGTGGCACAGATGTCTCTCCTGTGCCGCGCAGGATAAACTTTCGGTAAAAGGGCCTTTAGTGGCACAGGATTTTAGAAGGTGAGGCGGCCGTCCCTGGCCGCCCGGAATTAGGCGGGCACGGAGGCCCGCCCCACCAGATATTTTCATAATTAAAGAAGTAACTAGCCCCCCTGGGGAAGAGAATTAGGGTGAGGGGGAATTAATCCCTTTCCCGCTCCCATTAGGATTTTGCGAATATATCCTATAACTGAGGATTTTTCCAGCAAAAACCCGGAAGGGGAGAGGGGGCAGGAGCAGCGGAGTGGATGCGACAGTTAGTGTAGGATGGGCACTGCCCACCATTTCCTTAAAGTGGCACAGGCTTCCAGCCTGTGATCGGGTCGCCCTGCTAAGCCGGGGCAGGAGCTGGCGGGGTAATCCCCAGGATTCTGGGAAAGCGGCGGATGGGATTTCCAATGGCCTCCTTTGGGGGCGGGTCGGGGTAGGGGGTCCCTTTTTTATCCCCTTTCCCCAATGGGGGCAGAAGCGCTAACTTAACCGAGGTTGTTATTTTTAGATGTTTTTTAAATTATCCAGTTTTAACAATCACATACGCGGGGGTTCACGCCCATCCAGCGAGATTTGGTACCAATTTTTCCAACTTTGCCATAAGCTCAAATTAGGGTTTATTGCCAGTTCATAGCCTCGATAATCAGCGCGGCCACAGGCCGCCCTAGAAAATTCCCTTTCTCTACCCGCTTCTAGGGCGGGCTGTGCCCGCCGCCTTAACAGCGCTTTCCAAGAAATTCCCGCTCAGTGGGCAATCGTTTGCCACGGCATGACGATTGCCGCCTCAGCCTCTTTTAGCGAGAGGCCCTTTTCTGCCGCAACCTTCTTAATAACTCGAACTCAAAACTCAAAACTCGAAACTCAGCCGCCACCCCGGTTGACAGGGACGCCCGGGTTTGGGATAACTAGCTTAACGAGCCAACGGCTCAGGATTTTCTCCCATGCTCATGGTCTTTTTTGCCTTACTGGCGGCCCTGTGGCTCTGGCCCGGGGGACTGGGGGCCGGCCCGGTGGCGGCCCCGCCGCCGGCGCCGCCCAGCGAAACGGTGCAATTTCCCTACTTCCGGGTGCCGGAGGGCGTCTATCTCTGCGGTGAGCCCGTGCCTCTGGACGATCCCGCAGTCCGAGAGGACCTGGACCGGGAATTGACCATCGACATCTGGAGCCGGGCCCAGACCACCATGTGGATCAAACGGGCCCACCGCTACCTGCCGGAGGTGGAAGAGAAACTCCGGTCCCGACGGCTGCCCCTGGACCTGCAGTACGTGGCCATCATCGAAAGCGATCTGCGGCCCAGGGCCAGATCCCCCGTCGGCGCCGCGGGCCCCTGGCAGTTTATGGCCCCCACCGCCCAGCGCTTTCAATTGACGTGCAACCAAGCCGTGGACGAACGCCTGGAGTTTGGCGCGGCCACCGACGCGGCGCTCTCCTATTTGCAGCGCCTTTACCAGCTCTTCCGCGACTGGCCCCTGGCCCTGGCGGCCTATAACTGCGGGGAAGCCCGGGTGCAGAAAGAGATGGCTATCCAGGGAGTGAACTCCTTTTACCGCCTGAGCCTGCCGGAGGAGACGGAACGCTACGTCCACCGCCTGCTGGCGGCCAAGATCGTCCTGGAGTTCCCGGCCCGCTACGGTTACGAGATCCCCGCGGACCAGCTCTACCCGCCCCTGGCCTATGACGAGGTCAGCATCACCCTGGCGAAGGCTCTTACGGTGCGGCGCCTGGCAGAGGCCTGCGGCAGTTATTACAAGGCCTTAAAGACCCTGAACCCCTGGATCAAAGGGGCGGAGCTGCCGCCCGGGGTCTACCGCCTCAAGCTCCCCCAGGGTTCGGCGAGCCGCTTCCAGGAGGCCTGGCGCCGGGGGATTGGTTAGCAGAGCGAGCCGGGAGTGGTGCGCAGTGAGCCGCAGGGCGGGCCTCCGGGGCCAACTCTCCCCAAGTAGTACTGCGTCCCAGGTCTATCTATCCATAGTTATTGTAGGGGCGCACGCAATCACAGGCTGGAAGCCTGTGCCACTGTGCGCCCTCAAACGGCGCGGACAAATGGGTCGCCCCGACCGGTAATGCTAAATAATTTTGTAAGGAACATCTGGGACGCAACGCTGGGCCGGGTCTAGGGCGGTGGCCACAGGGCGCCCTGGACTGGCATGATTTGGTGGGCAGTGCCTACCCTACCTAGGGGAGAGGATGGCCCAGGCAGTAAAAGAAAAGGCTTCCTTGCTGATCACCGGGGCCTGGGTGCTGACCCAGAATGAGGCCCGGGAGGTCGTGGCTCCCGGGGCGGTGGCCATCCGGGGCGCGGAGATCGCGGCGGTGGGGCCGAAGGCGGCGCTCTCGGCCCGCTTCGCCCCGGAGCGGGTGCTCGATTATCCCCAGGGACTGATCATCCCGGGCTTGATCAACGCCCACACCCACGCGGCCAT
>JBEKDQ010000134.1:0-6903 GCA_050014275.1 Desulfobaccales bacterium
CGCCATGCCGACGATCCTGCTATCGCATCACCCGGAGATCTTCCCCCAGGCCGCCGGCCAGGGCATCCCGCTAACCCTGGCGGGCCATTATCATGGGGGCCAAATCAAGTTAAGCCTGCCAGGAGTGGCCCTCAGCCTGGCCTACCTGATGACCCCCTATCCTGAGGGCCTCTACCACCTGAAGGGCTGCCATCTCTATGTCAGTCGCGGGATCGGGACCACGTTTACCCCGGTGCGGTTGAACTCCCGGCCGGAGGTAACTGTGTTTCACCTGACCTAGTGGCAGTGTTTCAGAAATACTGTCATCTGCCGGCACCTGGGGTTGCCGGAGCCGGAGCCGCACAAGAAAGGCGTCTGGGGCCGCATATTCGGCAAGTAGCTAACTTTCTTTGCTCACCTGGCAAGTCCATGGAGGGCGTCCCCATGTATCCGCCCTCTTGGGCTCGAAGATGAAGGCAGACTCAGAGCCGCGTTAGCCAGCACCCGCCGGGTCATCTCCATGGTCACCAGGGGATAGCCGAAGATGTAGGCCTCCTCGGCAACGGATCCAGGTCCGCCGGTGGGGGCATGCCCTGCCCCAGCGCCGCCAGCGGCGCGACGGCCAGCAGCAAACCAAGAATTGTTATTAGGTTGAAAGGCTTGCGCATCATTGACTAACCCTCTTTTTCGGAAATTGGGGTAACTTGCCTGTGATCTAGTGGTCTGTTCCGCAATTGATTATCCATTTAAAATGACTGATTTTTAACCCCCCTTTGGAAAAGAGGGATAGGGGGGATTTAATATAACCTCTTGAAATCCCTATAAATCCCCCTTTTTCAAAGGGGGACTTAACCATGCGAAATTCAGCTTCCAGTCCTGATATTATGCCAGCTAATTGTGAAACACTACACTAGCATCGAAAACTTATCTCGGCCGCAAGGCCCTATCAAATCGCGGTAAATTCAAAGCCTGAGAGGTTCGAGTGATCTCGGCCCGCTAAGCTTTAGGCCTTAGACGAGGGGCGTTGCATCGCCCGCAACAACTCCCCGGACCCCACCCCCCATTGACCCACGCATTTAACCGCTTTGGCAAAAGGGACATCAACCGGATGCACTCGTTCTCGCGGCAGGATATAGAGGGATCCGATGGTGGGCGTCGGGCTGGCGGGGACGAAGACCGTATAGCTCCCATCCTCATGCTCCTCCACCAGAAAGGCGGGAACCAGGGCCTGCTCGATTTCCACCAGAGCCGGCGAGAAGGACACCCCTTCCTCCTGTCCCGCAATCTGCCGGCTCAGGCTGCGCATTAGCGAGTAACCAGGGAGGCGCTCCAATATCCGGCGCTCACCGGTCAGGTAGATTAGCCGGCCGATCCTGGTTTTGAGGATAAGTCCGGTGAGAAAGCAGAAGCCAATAATGATAAGGAGTGCGATCACTCTTGGGAGGAACACCTCCTGGGGAAGGAGCGACATTATCGGTCCCAGAAGCTTTTCGACCACGGTCATGGCCTTTAGCAGAAGTAAGCCAATCAAGGCGACCGGCAGGATAACCAAGAGGCCCCCAATCAAGGCGGTTTTGCTGAACTCCATCACCCTGCTCATTGACACCTCTCGAAGTCCTCAAGGGCCAGGGAACCTTCGTTGCCCCTCAGCCATCCGTTTAATTTCACACCCTGCGAAAATCTGGGGCCCCGGCCCTGGCTCATCTAAACGGCAGATGAGCCAGGCTGCAAGGCCGGGATTACCTTCGTAGAGAAGCTGCTTGCGCTACCGCCGCCTGCCGCCGCCCCCTCCGCGGCCACCTCCTCCACCGCCACCCGAGGGTCGACTGATGCCGCCACCACCGGAAGGCCGGCCGCCTCTGCCGCCGGGGCTAACGGACTGGGAGCGCTGGAAGTTCTGGGTGCGCATGTCGCCCCGCTGGCGGGCGGCGAATTCCCGGTTCAACTGGCCGGTATTGGGGCTGGGGCGGGCCGCCGGGGGGGCCGCCGGACGAGTTGCCGGGGGGGCCGCCGGACGAGTTGCCGGGCGGGCCGCCTCGGGCCGGGTTGCCGGGCGGGCTGCGGCGTTGCCGGCAGGGCGAGCCGCAGCTCCGGGTCCAGACCACTGATTTCCCTGGCGCGACTGCCAGTTGCCGGCCTGATCTCTGCGATAGACATTACCGTTTCTATCGGCCAGGACATTGTCCCGGCCGCCCGCCGGCCGGACTTTGGGCTGAGCCGGTTTGGCGGCGGGTCTGGCGGCAGGCAGGGTGGCGGGCCTCCCCGCTTGGGGGCCTCCTGGCCGGGGCGTTGCGGGCCCGCCGGGACGTCCCGCCTGGCCCGCGGGAAGGGTGGAGGGCCTAGCGGCAGGCAGGGTGGCGGGTCTCCCCGCTGGGGGGCCTCCTGGCCGGGGCGTTGCGGGCCCGCCGGGGCGTCCCGCCTGGCCCGCGGGAAGGGTGGAGGGCCGGGAGGCCAACAGATTCCGGTTCCCAGGCCGATCATAGAGGTTCGGCCGGTTCGCGGGCAGAGTCGTAGGCCCCCCCGGCCGCACTCCCGGCCTCGGATTAATGACATTATTTTGAATATGGTTGATGTTGATATTGTTATAGCCGCCAGCGCCCCACCAGCCGGCGCCGCCCCAATAGCCATGAGGAGGGCCCCACCAGTTGTTGGCAACGGCCGCCACCCCGACGCCCACCGCGGCCGCAGTCAGGCCGGCTGCCATCCAGGAGCCGGGGTAGTAATAGGGGGTCTGGTACCCCCAGGACCCCGCGTAGGGGTCGTAGGCGGCCGCATAGCCGTAAGTGGTCGGCGGAGGAATGTAGGCGTCCGGGGCGGAATATCCGGAGTAGTCATAGCCGGTGCCGTAGACCACCGTGCCGTTGTCCACGTAGGAACCGGTGTATCCTGGGGTGTAGCCCACGGTGACCGTATCGTCGGTGCTATCATAGACCTTGACGTACCTGGCGCTGTATCGGGGGTTGCTGGGCGGGATCTGGTCCACTTCCTGAGGCGGCTGCGCCGATACCGTCCAGGGGCCGTTGGGGGAGCCGGCCTCGTACCAAACTCCCTGGTCCACGGCATAATATTTGGCCCCTGCTTTAAACACAGTCTTGCCGGTATTTACGGCATACTCCAGGTTAGCATCGGCAATCTTCTCAAACTTGGGCTCCCCGGCATACTCTACCTGAATAGCGGCTTTTTTCCGGTCAATGGTGGCGGTCTGGGGAATGGAGTTGTCCAGGACCGCCTCCTTGGCCTGGGGGGTGCCCCCCACGCTCACCAGGACAAAGCCCTTGCCCGAATTTTCCGGAATCCGGGCGAAATCCCCGGGAAGCATATCAGGCGCCACATAGGCCCAAGGGCCATTGGCCAGGGACCTGGTCTTGAACCAGCGGCCCGAGATGATGGCGAAATATTCCTGGGTGGCGGTGTCCAGGAAGATATTGTTCTCGGTATTGCTCACAAAAAGGAGGTTGGTATCTTTAATGGGGGTGTATTGGGGCTCCCCGTCGGTCGCCAGCAGCTCCGCCGGCACAGTGCTGACGATGACTTCCGGCATCTTGCCCGCCTTGGCTTCCACCTTTTGGGGACCCTTTTTGCCCTGGCCGGCTTTCGCTGCTTCGGCCTCCAAGACGGTTATCGACTCCGGCAGCTGGTCCACGCCCTTAAAGGGGCCTTTGAGATCGGCGGCGGCCAGCCAGGTCTCCCCGCCCTTCAGGTAATAGGTCCTGGCCTTGGGATCATAGAGCATGATAAAAGGCGTGTTCGCCACCCTCATAAGGGAGGATTTGGGCAGCGGCAGCAGCTTGGGGTCGCCATTCAGGGGCACCAGCACCGCAGGGTGGCTGACGAAGATGATCGTGGGCGGCTCGTTTTTGAGGCTCCGGTCCTCGGCCTGGGCCTTTTCCACCACCTCCAGGTCGGCCAGCAGCCGGTCCAGGCCGATGGGAATGGTCGAATCCTGCATCTCTTCGTTCAAAAAGGTCTTAAGCTTCTCCACCTGCTCCGGCTCGGCCTGGGGAAACTTGGCGTCGGTAACCTTGACCTCGGTAATGGTAGCCATGCGGGCATCCCGGTCGGTGAGGACACGGCCGGAGATCCAGACGGCGCCGAACACCGGCTCTTTCCATTCCGTTTTCTTTACCGAGATCGCGGCCCGGGCGGTAAGGACATCGTCCTTAAAATCTTCGAGTTGCGGCTGGTACATGACCACGGCGCCATTGGGGTCCTCGAAGCGTTTGGGCCAGGGGTCCGGCGCCGCCGCCAGGCCCGGCCGGGCGAGAAGCGACAGGGCTAACAGCGCTAAAATGGCGGTGGTTTTGCTTGCAATGGGCCATCTTGCCATAGAGTTACTCCTTTCCGGCTAGAATAAGCCGAAAGTAAGCATTTTTCTTAATCTTGGCAAGTGAGAAACCCCTGTGGGGTGGACAGCCGTCCTGGATTGCCCCACCCCAATAGCCGCAGACGCCACCCTGTGCCCCATTGTTATTAATTAGTAAAATTATTTAGGTTTTCGCAATCGTTCATGAAGCTAAACTTTTTAGCTCAGCCATAATCATGAAAAGAATTGCCAGGGCGGGCCGCAGTAATCGCGCGCTCCCGGCAAGACTCGTTCATCTCATATGCGAACCACCAATATCCCGGCAGCAAAATTTCCGCCGCTGACGTGAGGTCCCCAGGCCCAGGAGATATTTCCCTTGACTAAATAAACATATTAATGGTAGTTTATATACAATACTCGGCAAGGTTATCTATGCCGGAATCGACCGGGCAAGGGCTCGGGACAGTGAACAGAACAGTCGGCCGGCGGGCGAAAAATTTTGTTTATTTTTCGTATCTTTCATTTTTTCGTAAGTGAGTGTGCCCTGCGCACCTATCCAAGGGATGAGCAAAAAAGTTGGGAGGGAGGGCTTGACCCCCACATATCCTAAAAAGGCCCCGGTTCTCGAAGATTGCCTCCAGACCGTCGGCTTTGTGGCTAAGAGCCTGTCAGATGAAAACCGGTTGCGGATTCTCCTCTGCCTTAATAACGGGAAGAGATCGGTCTCCGGCATTGTGGAAGAACTGAACCTGTCCCAGCCTCTCGTTTCCCACCATCTGAAGGAGTTGCGCCGCTCCCTGCTGGTTAAGGTGGAGCGGCGGGGGCCCTTCATTTACTATGAAATCGCTGACGCCAGAATCCCCAAGATCCTGGAAGCCTTGAAGGACCTGGCCACGGATCTGCTGGCGGCGCGGAAAATTTATTAACAGCCCGGTGGAGGTGATTCATCATTATGGCCGGAATTAAAGAAGGTTTGGAGCGCATGGCTCCGGAAAAAGCCCTTGGCGAAATTACCGCGGCGCTGAAAAACCTCCTCCCTATGGTTACGGAGGAGGAGCGGTTGAATTTTATGGTCCAGCTCATCGGCGGCGCGGGCGACGACAAAGTGGCCAGCATGGTCCACCTCTGACTGGCGGAATGCCTGGACGAAGGTGTCGATCCAACACACATGTGTCAGTCCCTGGTTGACCGGGTGGCGCAATCCAAGCAATTGATGTCCGTGGCCGACCCCGAATTGTTAGTTTTATTTGAGGACTGGCTGGATGAACTGGAGGAAGAGGTGATCTCCCTGGCCCAAACGCACGGGTCCTTGCATCCGCAGGACTTGGCCGCTAAGCTTGGCCTGTCTCAAAGAGGCGCCACTTTCCTCCTATCGAAACTGGAACGCGAAAGGAAATTGTCCGAGGTGAAAGATTGATAAATGATTTCTAACAGTTGCATGTAGCTACTACCAAGGAGGGTCCCTTGATGGACGAGATTCAGGTTAACAAGCAGACCGGCTGGTCCCCTACTGGTCTTTAGGAAAATCTAGAATGGGTGCGACCATCGAACCGATCCTTTATGACTAACGAGAGGTATGCTTCATGGCTTTGTCAGTCCTCTCTATACATGAGGACAACCGTTTTCTCCAGGCCAAGTATAACCTTACTGCGTGGTTCTACGACATCCTCGACTATCCCTGGGAGCGCCAGTACCGGAACTGGAGGCCGATTTTCCTGAAAGATGTACGGGGAGAGGTTTTGGAGGCCGGCGTCGGTACCGGGCGAAATCTAGGATATTATCGGGCCGATGTAAATCTTATCGGCATTGACCTCTCTCTGGCGATGCTCAGGAGAGCGATGAAGAGAGGCAAGGGGGCACTCTGCAATTTCGACCTGCGCCAAGAAGATGCCACCATCATGGCGTCTATTCCCTCAAATCACTTTGACTGGATCGTGTCGATGTACCTTTGTTGTGTGATGTCCGATCATCTCCAGCCATTGGCCATCAAACAGTTTGAACGGGTTCTGAAACCGGGTGGACGATTCCGGCTCCTCGATATGGTTTACTCGAAAGACCCAAAATTGAAAAAGCGCCAGGAATTTTTTAGCAGATTTGTCGAGAGTGTTTACGGGGGCCGCTTTGACCGGAACACGCTCGGCCATTTGCAAAACTCCCGCAAACTCAGGATCACGAATACCTACTTCATCAAGAAAGACGTTTATCTGGTGATCGAGGGTCAGAGGGTGGAATAACAAGTTGAGATTTCTGCCGCAAGGTGAGAATTACAGCATCTTTCTCATCGGACCAGGACTATTTCGATTCCTTGAGACTGGTGGCTCACCCATAAATTATGAGAAGGCCGGTGGGGCGGGCGTCTCACCCGCCACTCAGTCCGCATAGGCGAGACGCCTGTGCCACCAATTCTTCACAACTTTTCAAGGCAGTCATTCATGAGCCTTCGGCCCACCCATAAATTATGAAAAGTTTGAGCCAGTATGCTAATCTGGTTTCGCCAACGATGGCTGAAGGTCGTGTTTCTGTGATGCTGCGAGCTCGCAAGGCAGTCTGACCTGGACATCGCCACGAACCCTAAATTGTTGCCTCCTGATGCAGGATGAGCACGCGAAGCAGATTGACCG
>JBEKDQ010000135.1:0-6856 GCA_050014275.1 Desulfobaccales bacterium
CCTGATCGTGGGCACCAAGAGCTTCGGCAAAGGCTCGGTGCAGACCATCATCCCCCTGGAAGACGACTCGGCCCTGCGGCTTACCACATCTCTGTATTACACCCCCAGCGGCATCACCATCAACGAAAAGGGGATCGTGCCGGATGTGGTGGTGGATGAAAAACCCCTGCCCGTTGACGAGTCCATGCAAGTTCTGCGGGATGAGGTCATGGAGCGGCACATGCGCAAGCAAGGGCTGGTGGATAAACCCTGGAACCAGCCCATCACCGCGGCGGAGCTGGATAAAGATCCACAATTAAAACGGGCCGTGGAATTGTTGCACAACTGGCCTGCCAAGAATCTGGCCCTGCGGCCCTGAAAGGACGATTTTCGGGTTTTTGTTTTCCGGTTTTCGGCTAAAACCGAGAGAGCCGTTCCCAGGTTAAGGGGGAATGATTATCTGATTAATCATTCCCCTTTTTCAAAAGTGATATAAGCACAATTCCTGGTTAATGCAGATCGTCACTACCCTCTACCCTTCCGCGCTTCCTGGCTGTTTTAAATTAAATTAACCTGAAAACCTGGTTAATTTAGCCCCGACCTTCGGAATCAAAGAAATGTCTCTTCCTGGTCCCCTAAAACCGCAAAGCGAAAACCGCAAACCGGCGGCCCCGCAGGGGCTGCCCCTGGTGGCCATCATTGGCCGGGCCAACGTGGGCAAGTCCACCCTGTTCAACCGTCTCAGCCGCTCATCCCGGGCACTGGTGGCTAATATCTCCGGGGTCACCCGGGACCGTCATTATGCCACGATCTCTCTGGAGGAACGCGCCTTTCTCCTGGTGGATACCGGCGGTCTGGTGGGAGGTGAAGACGAGTTGGGGGCCCAGGTGCGGCGCCAGGCCGAGGAGGCGGTGGCCGAAGCCGACGTCATCATCCTGGTAACCGATGGCCGGCAAGGCCTCCAGCCAGGGGACGCCCTGGTGGTGGACTACCTGCGGCGCGCCGGCAAACCAGTGCTGCTGGCGGTAAACAAGATCGACCACGCCAATCTCGAGCCCAATGTGGCGGAGTTTTACCGCTTCGGCTTGCCTCTCCTCTTCCCGGTATCCGCCACCCACGGCCTGGGGATAGCTTCGCTGCTGGAGGCCGTGCTCCAACACCTGCCCCCCGTCGTGGAAGCGCCCGAGGTGCCCCCTGGCATCCGGGTGGCGATCCTGGGCCGGCCCAACGTGGGCAAATCATCTTTCATCAACCACTTCCTGGGGGAGGCGCGCCTCCTGGTGAGCGAGACTCCGGGAACCACCCGCGACGCCATCGACATTCCCCTGAGTGTGGCAGGGGTCGATTATATCCTGGTGGATACCGCCGGCTTGCGCCGTCCCAGCCAGGTGAGGCGTGAGAGCCTGGAGCGCCAGATGGTGCTCAAGACCATCAAGGCCCTTTCCCGGGCCGAGGCGGTGGTGCTGCTGTTGGACGCCCAAGAGGGCCTGACCGGACAAGACCTGCGCATCATCGGCCTCATCGAGGACCAGGCCAAGATCTGCCTCATCCTGGTGAACAAATGGGACCTATTACAAAAAATGCCCGGGGAATTGCAGAAGCAGACTCTGCAGCAGGTGACCAGGGGCCTGGAGATCGTGCCCCATGTCCTGGTGCTGCCGGTTTCGGTCAAGAACGGCTATAACCTTACGAAGGTCTTTCCCCTGCTGGCCGATCTCTATGAGCAGAGCGGCCGGCGAGCCACCACCGGGAAGCTCAACGAGCTCCTGCGGGAGATCACCTCCCGAGTGCCGCCGCCGCGCTACCGGGACCGGCCGGTGAAATTCTTTTATCTGACCCAGGCGGAGGTCCATCCCCCTACCTTCATTGCCTTTGTCAACAACCCCCAGGGAGTGCCCGACTCCTACCGCCGCTTTCTGGTGAAGCAACTGCGGGAGCATCTGGCCATCCCCCACTCTCCGGTACGCCTCTTCCTCAAAGGCCGCGAACGCCGCTAGTGTCATATTTCAGAAATACCTTTAAAAATATCTAGATGTTCCGGTAGCCGCAGGCTTTAGCCTGCGCCTCATTTTATTAAGGATTTTCGCAAGGTTAAGCTTGCGCTACATTTTAAAGGCCAAAAGATGAAGAACATTTTTTATTAAAGGAAAATCTGAGACTATGACACTATTGTCGCGTACCATATGTTCCTTATGGTAGGGGCGGACCCCAGTGCTGTCCGGTATAAATCCCAGTAGTGTCCGGCAAGGTTTTTTGCATTGTGCAAGAAACCGTGGGATAACAAATATAGCGCAGGCTTTTATATTGAAAAAAATTACTTTGCACCCAGGTGAATAGATGGTCGTCCGCTAGATAAAGCTTGCATTTTGCTGTAACCAGGTTCCCTAAAACTCCCTCTCCCCTGAGAGGGGAGAGGGCTGGGGTGAGGGGTGGCTCATGTCCAAGCATAGCGCCAGGGCTTGCGAAAACGCATGACTGATGCCGAAAGGCTGCTATGGCGTCATTTGCGGAATCGAGAGCTTGACGGCTGGAAATTCCGGCGGCAATATCCTGTTGGTTCCTTTATTGTCGATTTTATCTGCGTAGAGAAAAACCTTGAAGTTGATGGAGGGCCACATGCCGAAAATGAGGATCAAGATATTCGGCTTCGGCATACTTAACTAGGATGGGTTACCAGGACTTTCGATTTTGGAATAATCAGGCCATGCAGGAAACAGAGGGGGTTCTGGAAGCGATTTTGGAGATTTTAGCGAACAACAACCAGAATTCCCCCTCACCCCAACCCTCTCCCCCATTAGGGGAGAGGGAGAAGTTATGATCGCGCCCAATCATGTCCGGGGAAAAAGTATGGGATCGGCAGAGCACAGATGGTAACGGTCTTGCGCTAAACCGATGAATTGCTACCGGACACTACTGGGCGGACCCAGGTGTCCGCCCTGTAGGGGCGGGTTTAAAACCCGCCCCTGCTGCCCACCATTTCGTGGGGGGCGCACACCTGGGTGCGCCCCTACAAGACAATCCATACGCCCCCTCACCTTTGCCCTCTCCCCCCCAAGGGAAAGGCTGGCGAACCGTACCCATGTCACTTTTAAATCAACCCTCTCGTAAAAAGTGTCTCACTTTTGGGGGCATCTCACCCATCGATCAGCAAGATGTCCTGGAATACCGGCTTCCGATCTGAGCTTTCGGTTCACAGGAAGGCATTCCATTAAACTTAATGACTAGATTTGCTCCCAAGGATAACAGGGTAATTTTCAGGAAGGGGGCTTGCCGTTGAGAAAAATCAGGTTACTGCTGGCCTCCCTTGGGAGGCCGCGGGTGTTTGAGAGATTAAAGGCGAAATTTTCAGACGCTGCAGAAGTGCCTATTTGACCAGGCGCAGGGCCGGGCGGCTCCCGGGAATCCGCTCCCTCCCATGAGACTTCCCATGTTTCAGGACATTTTTCACCCGGACCCCACTAATAAGGAAATAGGCGATCACCGCCCGTTCCCACTCCGGGGTCGGCTCAAATTGCTCCATGCGGGTCTTAAAGGTATTGAGAAGGGAGGTAAGGTCGGTTTCTTCGTAAGCCAAAACCCGGTCGGCCAAGCGCTCAATGGCTTTCTCGATCATCTTAAAGTTTTCCTGTTTCCTTCCGATGAACATTCCAGCGAGTTCCCTTGTATCATTCTAAGAAAATTAATTCAAGGCAAAAAAGTCAAAATACCAGGGAAGTTTTGCAAAAATTTTTACTACTATAATTCGTCCAGCAATTGTGAGAGCCGCAGGGCCTCGGCGGCCAGGATCTCTTCGCCCTGGGCGGCGCCCGCGGCGGCGGGATCCCCCCAGACCCCACCCGGCCAGTAGCGCCGTTTGTCCCGCACCAGCCGATATTTGGGAAAATCGGGCCATTCCGCCGGAGCGCGGCCCCGGACCAGGGCGGGATATGCAGCCATCATCACGGCGGTCTCCACCTCTCCGGCATGAGCGTCTCTCCGGGTGGTCACCAGGAGCGGTTTAGCGGCCAGCACCTCCTGGAGCAGCTCCAACAGGTTCACCACCGCCAGCCGCAGGTCGGCCAATTCCTCCAGCAGGCTCTCTCCGGCCTCCAGCAGGGCGGAGATGTGGGTGCCGCCGGCGTGGCCGCTGATCAAAACCAGGCGCCGCAGGCCCTGGCGGTGGAATTCCCGGCCCAGGTCCCGGATCAGGGCCCGCAGGGTGTCTCCCTGGAGGCTGACGGTTCCCGGGTGCTCCCGGGTGGAGCGGCACAGACCGTAAAAGACCGGGGGGGCCACGATCACTGGCCGCAGGGCCGCCACCCGCCGGGCCACCTCCAGGGCGTGAAAGGTGTCGGTTCCCAGGGGCAGGTGCGGCCCGTGCTCCTCCAGGGAGCCCACCGGCAGCAGCACCGGATGCCCCTTATCCCGGGCCGCCTCGAATTCCGGCATGCTCATCTCTTCCCAGTAAGCCATAAGCTTTCCTTCTCCTCCGATAATGGTTGCCTGTTTACTCTTTTCTGTCTCTGCCAAATGGCCTTTGACTCAGCAGTCCCGCAACAAATTTCCCATGGGAAGATTACCCTATCTCGCAGTTAAACTCTAGACCATAAGTAATTTCAGCGATATCAATATATTATACCGATGCTCACTAGATCCCCTCTCCCCTGCGAGGGGACGACACCGGGTGGGGGATGGCTTCATTGGCCGCGTGCAGCAAACATTTTAAAGGCAAAAATCTGAAGAATATTTTTTATTAAAGGAAAATCTGAGATCTGACAATAGCTTAACCTTAATTATCCGACTTGGGATCACCCCCGATTGATGCAGGGTGGGCACTGCCCACCAATTCCTTAAAAATCTATTCCTGTTTTGCGTAGGGGCGGGTTTCGCCCCTGTAATAATCTTGAATCATCCCCCAAAGCCCCAATTCGCTAGCCAAATCATATCTGGAATTTTTCCCCCACCACCGAAAAGGGGAGATATTGGCAGGATATGTCCCACCTTCGCGAGTAACCACGAATAGGAGACTGGCCTGGCTAACAGACCCACCTGGCTCAGGCCGCCGCCTAATTGAGGTATACAGTCATCATTCGTAGAAGCCCACTTGAAAAAATTTAAAAAAGCCAAGAAGTGGTTTTGGGTTCACAAATGAGGGGGGACGGTTATCTAATAGTAAAAAGGGGTTCGAAGAAAAGGAGGGCTGCTGGCATCCAGTGCAGCTTTTTCAAGCCAATCCTTCCATGAATTCGTTTTGGGGTGGTATAACCATAGCAGAGACTGATGCAGCATCGTTTGAAAAAAAGGATACTCATTGGGAGATACGTATGAAATATTTAAGTTTTGTTTTGCTGATAGCAGTTTTGCTGGCTGGGGGCGGGATCGTTTCAATGTCTACATTTTCCCAGGCGCAGGTCTATGCACCGCCACCCCGGGTCTATGCACCGCCACCCCGGCCCCCTTTATTGACACCTTGGGTTGGACCTGGTACTCCGTGGGTTTTTTACGGAGGTGATTGGTTTTTGAATGGACTCCCGTACTTCTTTTTCGGTCCCAGGTACGGATGGGCTCCATATTACGCATATCCTCCTGCCTATATTGTAAGACCCAATAACTGGTATGCGCCGGGATGGAATACGTGGTATCAGGGACATCCTCAATACTGGAATAATTTTGAGCGACAGTATCCTTATTGGCGCGGACACCAAGCTGGTCAGCATTATGACCAGAATTTGTATAATCGGTACCAGCGCGGCCAGGGGGGAGGTTGGAATCAAGGATCACCAGGAGTTCCTCCCCCTGAAGCCACCAGTCCTGGAGTTCGTCCTCCCGGTGCTACTGGTCCTGGCATTTATGGCCATGGAACAACCGGTCCTGGAGTTCCCCCCTCTGAGGCAACTGGTCATGGAGTTCATCCTTCCGGTGCTACTGGTCGTGTCGTTCATGGCCATGGAACAACCGGTCCTGGAGTTCGCGCCTCTGGGGTAACTGGTCATGGAGTTCATCACCCCGGTGCTACTGGTCCTGTCGTTCATGGCCATGGAACAACCAGTTCTGGAGTTCGCTCCTCTAGGGTAACTGGTCATGGAGTTCGTCCTTCCGGAGCCACCGGTCCCAGCGTTGGTGAACCTAAGAAAACTATTCCTAGTGTTATGTAACAGGAAATAACTTTTTTCAACTCGTTCCCAAGTTGCATTTGGGAACGAAAATGACTCCCAAAGCTTAGCTTGGCATTAATAGAGGGCGTTCCCAAGCTCAGCTTGGGAACGAGAAAAACGCCAGCCAGGCTCGGGGCGGGGGTGCTCAGGTAGCGCCGCCGCCCCCGGCGCCGCGAGATCTTAAGGAACTTTTCCAAGCCGCCGTTCATGGGCATTTGGCCCACCCATAAATCATGAAAATGGGGGACCGTAGGGCGGGAAAGCGAAGCGCATCCCGCCTTTCGCATGACGTGTTCCCAAAAACGCCGCTGCTAAATACCTCGTTCCCCTTTCTTCAAGCGCCGCTCTGAAAGTCTTTCCCCACGGGGAATTTTGGTCGCAAATCGCGCTTTGATATCATGCCAGCGCGTTGAGAAATCCGCGTCCCCGGAAGGCGGAGATTGTCAATGTGTTCGGTCAAGAGGTTCCAGCGGCGTTCCAGTAGCCTGACCGTGAAAAAGAACCTGCCTCTTGGAACAACGGCGCGTATATATTGGGGCATGATGTTAGTTTAAGCCAATTGCTGAAGGCGGGATGCGCTTCGCTTTCCCGCCCTACGGGGTTTACAAAATAATTATGGTCCTTCCGGATTTAGCGTGGGTAGAGGCTGAGTCCCCCGCAGAAAAAATAGATGGCGGTTTTGAAATGCTCCTTGTTTCTATAGCCACAGGCCCGGCGTTTTATGGACATGATCTTGCTGTTTA
>JBEKDQ010000136.1:0-6794 GCA_050014275.1 Desulfobaccales bacterium
TTACCTGGCGGAATTCTGTTACCGCTTCAACCGTCGATTCTGGGAACCGCAAATGTTCAACCGGATGCTTCATGCTTGCTTGAATTCCTCGAGCATTACATTCTCGGAGCTAAGGCAATAAGCGTTTAATTTTTCATAACACTTATAGAGAGGAAACTTCTTATCTTGTTTATCAGAAAGAGGCTTCAAATCTTCACGGATGAATTTGCTTAAACGGCTTTCCGCGTAACGCGAAAAGGGGGATGTAAAACCAAATAAATACAAAGCCTTCCTAACTTTCATTATTTCGCTGTTGGGCACCTGATGATCTGGTATATTAAATAAATAATAAACGAATGGGACAAGATTATAATAACTTTTAATTAGTTTACTACTCGCAATCCAGCACTCATTTTGAACAAAATCAATAGTCGAATTGATTGAATCACAACATTTATTAAAATTGTTCTTAATCAATTCGATATTAGATTTCTTTCGCAAAAGATCGATATCAAATTTAGTTCCAAGATTTGAAACGGCAAACAAACACCGTATAACAAAATCTGAATCTAATTCAAAAGAATTCCCTTCATTAATTCTATCCACAAAATCAGGCAAAGTTGTAGCTGATTCTCCCCAATTCAGCTTTAGCATGCTAAATATTAGATCGGATCGGTTAAGTCGAGTACCTTCGAGATTAATTCGCACAAATGCTTCCAAAACATCTGATTCAGATTTTCTATCAGGACTTTCGCGAGGTTTATCCTCATCTAATATGGTTGTTCTGAGTATATTTGTATCACGAGTTAAGGTGTCGTTAAGAATCGTCAAATTAAGGGAGAGTCTTAATACATCATCGCTTGGTAATTTATACTTCTCTCCTTTATCTTGTACGAATTGCTGCCTCTCTTTTACCCCCATAGAAATAAGATCGTGTAACCTATAAAAGCAATGAACCTCATAATTATATAAACCGTTATCTATATGCTTTAAATAGTTAGTAAGATACTTTTCATTGTATTTAGATGCATCTTGTGGAACAAAAAAATCAAAGAAATATTTGTCTTCTTTAAAATCCTCCGTATCTCTTCCACTTAATATATCAAAATAAAGGTATTTATTTTCATATGTTCCATAAATACCCAAATAAAGAGATTGGAGCCTTTGTTGTCCATCTAAAACCAGCTTGAGCCTCTTATGCTTGCTATTGTAATGATATGTAATACTTTTATTTTGTCTAGAGTCTTTATCAAAGTGTCTATATTGAATATTATCATATGTTTCCCATAAAAAAATAATTCCGATGGGATAGCTTCGCATAATTGAATCCATTAATTTTTCAATCTGATTTTCAGACCATATAAAATCGCGCTGTATCGCTGGCAGCACAATTTCATTATTTTCAATTTGTTCAAGTAAAGAAAATATGCCCCTTTTAACTTACCCGCAGTCCTATTTAATCAGGGGTTACGCGGCGGAATTATTCACTACAGGAAAAAACTCTTTTGAAGACCTCTATTCTCGAATTTGGTCCGGATAGTTACCTCTTTTTGTAACCAAATTGCAATTCGATTAGTTATTATAGCACAGATTATTCCGAAAAAGAAATGTTTTTGACTCTTTGCATACCTCTCATGGTATAAAATGATACAAAGCTCTTGGTAATTTTCAATTTCCGGAACATTCATTCCCAAGGGCTCACATTGCATTGACTCTCCCCCCCTCTTCCCATAAAATCATCCCATGCGCACTTCTATTTTGGGGATCATGGCCCTCGTGCTCCTGGCAGGGGCGCGGCCCGCGGTCGCCGAACCTTCCCCGCTCCCGCCGCATCCCCGCATCCTGGAGGCGGCCCAGGCCCCCCGGGCCGCCCGGATTCTCAGCCAGGTACCCCTGGCCTACGCTCCGCTCATGTCTCAGGCCCAGCGGCGCCGGGATTTTCTGGAAAAGATCGAGCTGGCCAAAGGCCTGCTGGGGGTCAGGCGCCTGGTGGAGATCCGCAAGGAGACCCTGGCCATGATTCCCCCGGGGATGGAAGTCTCCTGGGAGTACTTGAGAGGGCGCCGCTGGCCGGACGGCGACCGGGTGGGAGTCACCCTGAGCGTGCCGGTGTGGGTGCCGGCAGGGGCTCGGAAGGTTCCGAGCTTCTGCGCCTTTGAGAAAAAATGGCAAACCGTGGCCCAGACTCTCAGCCGGCCGTCGGGCTGCGTCTGGTTCTCCCCCAATCTGGCCGACATCAATAATAAGGCCCATTACCGCGCCGAAACCATCCAGTTCGAAGTGAACAGCAAGTTCGCCCCCCTGCTGGGCCTGCTGCTGGAGTACATCTTCCGGGAGGGCTACTATGATCCGGCTGAACGGCTGCCCCTGATGACGGTGAGGGGCGCCGAGGACACTTACGCGGTCAGCGCCTGGACCGCGCCCGTAGTGGCGGAATGCCTCAGTTTCCCGGACAAGGAGAGCGACTGCCTGGCGGCCAGTGTGGCCCGGTGCTGCTATAACAACCTGGCTGAGATCTACCACGGCCACCACGCTCCGGCCTCCAATCATCGCCTGGGTCTGGCCTTCGACCTCAATGACTTCAATTACCCCGGGGTGGTGGACGGCGCCCCCAATCCCGTCAGCCCCGCCCTCCGCCAGTTCAACCGGGACGCCATGCACAAACTCGACGCCCGCCAGATTCCAAGCTGGGTCTATCAGGCCGCTAAATCTTTAGGGTTGCGCATCCCCCAGGAATGGACCTATGAGGGCGGGAATACCGACTGGGAACATCTGGACGTGGGGACCAAATGAGAGTTTTGGGTTGTAGGGGCGACCCGCTGGGTCGCCCAGTTTCGAGTTTCGAGTAATTTGAAAATCATGGTTTTTATTTCTGCTAGCCGCAGGCGTAGGGGCGGGGTTCCCCCGCCCCGGGCAAGCCCACAGGCCAGAGGCCTGTGCCACTGAGACGCCGCCCCTACCATCCTGCGCCGCACAGGCGTCCCGCCTGTGCCACCATTTTATTGGCGCATGACGGGCACTGCCTGCCCTGAAGAAAACCAGCCATGACCTATTCGCGTGCCCTTATCTTAAAGGTGAAGTAGAATTAAGCGAAGAGCGTGAACGCCACATCTTGGAGCGGCACCCGGAACTCGTCCTTGATTTACGCCAGTTGCTAGCGGATACCCTGATGACTCCTGACCGAGTGCGCCGGACCGCTCGCTTAGAAAATGCGCAGTTGTTTTCCCGATGGTTTCCTCAGGTTCGAGGCGGCAAGCATGTGGTGATTATGGTGATCACTGAATCGGGCCAACCGCATCGCCATTGGATCATAACTTCTTACCTCGCACGCAGGTTGGCGGGAGGAGAGACCGAATGGCAGCAAAATTGACCTTCAGATATGATCGGGAGGCGGACATCCTCCATATCGACAAATGTTCTCCTTACCCGGAACAGGAATCGGAAGAGATTGGGGATGACATCATCGCTCGACTCAAGCCAGACACCGAGGAAGTGGAAAACCTGGAGGTGCTTTTCTTCTCCACCAGACTTCTCCGCCAGGAACTGTTTGAACTACCCGTGACTGCTGATTTGCGCCTGGTGGCTACGGGTAGTAAATGATGCTGAGCCAGTCTCCATCTTACTCTTTTGCTATCCGTTGGATTTAAGCTGGGCGGGTTTTTTTGGTAGCCGCAGGCGTAGGGGCGGGGTTCCCCCGCCCTGGGCAAGCCCACAGGCCAGAGGCCTGTGCCACTGAGACGCCGCCCCTACCATCCTGCGCCGCACAGGCGGGACGCCTGTGCCACCGAGCATTTAATCGGGTGTTGCGCCGCTGGCTGAACGTTCATGAACAACTACTGCCTCACCCCCGGCGATAAAAATCTCCCCTGCCCCTCTTTGTCAAAGGGGGGTTCAAAGTCCCTGCTTTGGAAAAGGGGGATTTGGGGGGATTTGAAGTTTTCACGGTAAAGCCTGCGGCCGCTAAATTTGCCATTATGCTCCAAGCATTTGTTCAGCGAAAACCGAAAACCGAAAACTGAAAACCATGTTAGAAGATTTCGTCAAACAATTGAAAGAATCCGCGGACTACCGCGATATCCTCAGCCACTATCGCTACTTGCCGGAAGTGGCGGCGGACTATGCGCCTAAAGATGCAGGTCTGCCGCGAGAGCTGACCGCGGCCCTTGAACGCCAGGGCATCTCCCGCCTTTATCGCCACCAGGCCGAGGCCCTGGCCGCCATCCGGGCCGGCAAGAACGTGCTGGTGGCCACCCCCACCGCCAGCGGCAAGACCCTGATTTATAATTTGCCGGTGCTGGAATCGCTCTTAAAAGACGGGGCCGGCCATGCCCTGTACCTTTTTCCCTTGAAGGCCCTGGAACAGGATCAACTCAAGGCCCTCAAGGAACTGGACGCCGCCCTGCCCTCCCCTTTCCTGCGGGCGGCCATATATGACGGCGACACCCCGCCGTCCCAGCGCCAGGCCATCAAGGCCCGGCCTCCCCAGGTGCTCATCAGCAATCCTGACATGCTGCACCTGGGGCTGCTGCCCTACCACGCTTCCTGGTCCGGGTTCTTCTCCGGGCTCAAATTCGTGGTCATCGACGAAGTGCACACTTACCGGGGCATCATGGGCAGCCACATGGCCCAGGTGCTGCGGCGGCTGCGGCGCCTCTGCGCTCACTATGGCTCCCGCCCCTGCTTTATCCTGTCTTCCGCCACCATTGCCCGCCCCGAAACTTTCGTCCGTCAGTTAACCGGGCTTAAGGTGGAAACCATCGCCGAAAGCGGCGCCCCCCAACCCGGCCGGCACTTTCTCTTTCTCAACCCCCCGGGCGGGGCGCCTTCGACCGCGGCCCAGATCTTTGCCCGGGCCATCCGCCAGGGCCTCAATACCATCTGCTTCACCCAGGCCCGCAAGCTTACGGAGCTCATCCATGTCTGGACGCAGCGGCTGGCGCCGGAGCTCAAGCGCCACATCAGCTCCTATCGTGCCGGGTACCTGCCGGAGGAGCGCCGCGAGATCGAGCAGGCCCTGGCCGCAGGTAGGATGCGAGGGGTGATCTCCACCAGCGCCCTGGAGATGGGCATCGACATCGGCGGTCTGGACATCTGCATCCTGGTTGGCTATCCCGGCACCATGGTCACCACCCGGCAACGGGCCGGCCGGGTGGGGCGGGCCGGCCGCGACTCCCTCATCGTCCTACTGGCCCAGGCCGACGCCCTGGACCAGTATTTCATTAAATACCCGGACGAATTCTTTGGCCGCCCCCTGGAGACCGCGGTGGTGGATCCGGATAACCCTTACGTGGTCAAGGCCCACCTGCCCTGCGCCGCCCAGGAGCTGCCCCTGCGGCTCCAAGGGGAGGTCCATTTCGACCTGGCGGTCCACGAGGCAGTGCTTGCTGACCTGGTCCGGGAACGCCGCCTGCTCCATGCCGCCGACGGCGATGCCTGGTTGGCCCGGGACCGCTTCCCCCAAAAGGAGGTGAATATCCGGGGGGTAGGGGAAAGCTTCGCCATCTTCCAGACCGGCCAGAAGCGGCCCCTGGGCTCCATCGACGGCCACCGGGCCCTGCGGGAGTGCCACCCCGGAGCGGTCTATCTCCACAAGGCCCAGACCTGGGGGGTGGAACGCCTGGATTTGGAGCGGCGCAACGTTTGGGTAAATTCCGTTGAGCCTAACTACTTCACCCGCATCCAGACGGACAAGGAGACGGAAATCCTGGAGATCTTGGAGACTCGCCAGGCGGCCGCCTTCACCGCTCACATCGGCCGCCTCAAAGTCACCGAACATATCCTGTCCTACGAGAAGCGGCGTCTGCCCGGACAAGAGCTTTTGGGAACGGTATCCCTGGAGCTGCCGCCCCAGATCTTCGAAACCGTGGGCATGTGGCTGGAAATCCCCGATGCCGTCAAAAACGCTATTTACGCCGCCGGGGGGCACTTCATGGGCGGCATCCACGCCCTGGAGCACGTCCTCATCAGCATGTTTCCCCTCTTTGCCCTGGCGGACCGCTATGACATCGGGGGCATCTCCCATCCGTCGCATCCCCAGGTAGGACGAGCCGCCATCTTCATCTACGACGGCTACCCCGGCGGGGTGGGGCTGTCGGCCAGGGCCTTCGAGATTCTGGAAGACCTGCTGCGGCGCGCCCGGGAAATCACTGCCGCCTGTCCCTGCGAGGACGGCTGCCCCTCCTGCACCCATTCCCCCAAATGCGGCTCAGGCAACAAGCCCCTGGACAAAGAGGCAGCCGTGAGCATCGCCGCCATGCTCCTCGGGTTGGAAGAGCCCTGGGGGGAAAACGATATTACCCTGCAGGAAACCGCCGCTGCCCCCCTCACGGTCGCCGAGCCACTCACCGGCGACACCTGGCTGGCCCGGCGAAAACTGGGAATTCTGGACCTGGAGACCCGCTGTTCCGCCGCCGACGTGGGTGGCTGGGGGCAATGCCACCGCATGGGCATTTCCCTGGCGGTGCTCCACGAGACCAGCACGGGCGCGGCCAACGTTTACCGGGAGGCCGACCTGGAGCGTCTTTGCCGGCGTCTGCAAGAGTTGGAGCTGGTGGTGGGCTTCAATATCAAACGCTTCGACTATCAGGTGCTGCAGCCTTACACCCGGATAAAACTTAAGGATTTACCCACCCTGGACATCCTGGAAGAGATTCAGGCCATCCTGGGCCACCGGCTCTCCCTTAACCACCTGGCGGAGAAGACCCTGGGAGAGAGCAAATCCGGGGACGGACTCCTGGCCCTGGAACTCTTCGCCGCCGGCCGCTGGGAAGAACTGGAATCCTACTGCCGCCAGGATGTGGCCCTCACCCGCCGCA